>JAAYOK010000030.1 GCA_012520355.1 Bacillota bacterium
CCTACGCTGTACTCAAGTTTTCATCGCCGAAATGGGCGCTTCCCTGGCCGTGCACGGAGGTCAAGGCATGTTGGGCATAGCGGCATGTGCTGTTGATGACCTATAAGGCATCATCCGCATACGGAGCAAACTGTGCAAGAAAACAGAGGTGTTCTCCATTACCGGAGGGCACCTCTGTAGTCTCTTCAGCCTTCTTCTATTCAAAGGCGGCAACGTAACGTCAACGCCAAACTAAACTCGTAACATGCGCTTTCTAGGTATTCTCTCCTCCGTAGCACATCTAGCCAACCTTGGGGAATTGCCCCATAGCCATACGCCAGCCCTGCTAATCCCCCTGCAATGGCAGCCACTGTGTCGGTGTCATCACCCAAATTTACTGCTTTCAGGACACAACCTGCATAGTCATGGGTGTTCAACAAGCACCAAATTGAGGCCTCGAGCGAAGACACGACATAGCCACTGCTGTTTATTTCTGTTCTAGGTGTTTTCTTAAATTCTTCACCCTTAAGTCGCGAGAAATGGCCTAGTTCCGTAGCAAACTCAGGTTGCCCTTCGTAATATTCAGCAGCTTTACGGATACCGAGCTGTACAGCACGCTCTAGACCCGCTCCGTCTAGGATCATTGCAGCAATAGAAAGGTAGATTCCACAAGCAATCTGGCTTCGCCGATGGGCATGGGTCAGAGCAGAGACATTATGAACGATGGCCATTGCCTCGTCGTTATCCTGGAAGTCCGCTCCATATGTGATGCCGAGATAGAACACTAGGGGAAATACGCGCATCAAGGATCCGTTACCATTATCGTACTCACCATATCCACCGCACTCTAGAGCAGGAATACCCCTTTCGAACCTTTCCAATGCCTCTCTGGTGGTTATTCCGACGTCAAAGGTGTCTCCATCAGCCGTGTACTCACCAGTCCTGTACCATTTCAGGAAGTTTCGCATAATCTCATCGTAGCTCAGCCCCTTGGCAAGACTGCTCATTAAGCATAGGGTCATGCTAGTATCATCGGACCATGTGCCGGCAGCGTGTTATATGTACCATAGGACCTCGTGCCAACCACCGGTTCTCGCACCAAGGTTTCCCTATCCATGAACTCAACCGGCACTCCCAGCGCATCTGCAACTGCTAGGCCCATAATCCCGCTTAAGACACGCTCCCCCATTTCCTCAATCCACTCGATCCGCTTCATACTGATGATCCCCCTTATCAAGCTATGAGCCGACGTCCTGTTCGATCTGTAATAAGAGCTGAAAAGAACACTCCCATAGCATTCGTCATTCTCTTTTTCTGCACCTTCCCAGACAGCTTGGCTGATCGTTTTGTCAACTGATCAAAAGGGTTTTCCTAACACCTGCCGAAAAACTGGAAGAGATAGCCATTTTATCCAAAGAGCGTTGGGCGAATCAGAAGTCAGAGTGTTTCAAGCTGGGAGAGGATGAATGATGAGTATTGGAATCGGCGTCTATGCAATAGGGAGCAAAGAAGCTGTTGAGTTGTATCGTAATGCGTTTGGACTCGAGCTAGGATATCACGTGCTAAACGAAGACGGAAATTACTTTCATTCAGAATTGTTGAAGGACGGTGAGCCATTTCTCGCGGTTGCAGAAGTAAATAATGAGAACCGTCCCGATGCTATGGACTTGTCCCATAATAATCCCGTTGAGCTTGGTTATACCGTTGAGTCCAAAGATGAGTTCTATCGGATTTTTGCAGTGTTGAAAGAGGAAGGTAGGGTTATAATCGATCCATGCACACTTCCCTGGAGTCCCTTAGCAACAGTCGTAATGGATAGATTTGGGGTGAGATGGTACATTACTTTGCCGCAGCATCGCCCAGTGGATCAAGAGAGTGTGTTTTGAGCATTGATAGCGGCAAGTTCTAATCCACAAAGAGAGATGAGATCATGAATGATCACGAGATCCTACTTCTAAACCTAGACAAAATCCATACCACCAAAATGGGTATTGACAGGATAAAGAAGAATTTAGGACTGGATACACAAGATGTTGTGGAGTGGTGTAAAGATAAAATCAGACTTCCGAGTTCAGCTATAGCAAAACAAGGCAAGAACTACTATGTAACCACCGATGACTGTGTGATCACAGTAAACTTTCATAGTTATACGATCATTACTGCACATAAGACGAAGGGAAAATGACTGGATCCAACTTGATAATTCCAACCGGGAGTATCTGTAATCTTGTTTTGCTGTAATTAGTCCTTGCCTGCCACGCTCTCTGACCCTAATTGAGTCACGTAGTTTGGCCAGAAGGGACAAGGGGTCTTGCCCTCCAGCAACCTCCCTCAACATAACAAGAAAGGGGCTGTTGCAAAATGAACTTTGATTAGTTCACTTTGCAGTAGCCCCTTAGTTTCCGTATGGCGCGCCCGACAGGATTCGAACTCGGACAAGACCGTGTCCATGGCCTTTTGATTCGTAGTTAGACACTCTATCTAGCTGGCTGACAAGCGCTATCCCATTCGAAGGAAGTGTTGACATGGATACTGAGCAGAAGTATAATAAGTATAACTTGTTATACAAGTTGGTTGCCCTACCAGGTGATCATTGAATACGATTGGAGGATCTTTTGGTGAACCAAACGCAAAA
>JAAYOK010000241.1 GCA_012520355.1 Bacillota bacterium
ATTTATGCCGAGATCACCGATTTCGCATCGAAAGTACCGCAAGTGAAGTACGGAGTGTATAACTACGAGGCACGTGACGCCATTGGCGTGGCCATTGCCCAGGTGTTAGCAGGCCGTGATATCGACTCCGCTTTAATGGAAGCAGAAGATACAGTTCGATTCCTCATGGAGTTTTAGGCAATCTATGAGGCACTGTGAAGCGGCTTGTCCGTTTCACAGTGTCCCTACCAAGCAAAGGCATTTGAAGGAGGGACTATGGTGGCCAAAGCTCTTAACAACCTCAAGCTGAAGAGTAAACAGAGTATCATCGGTTGGGCTTTTGTCATTCCTGCTGCGCTCTTGATCTTTATCTTCTATTTCTATCCCATCGGCCGTGCGTTCATTTTGTCGTTTCAAACGGGGATTGGCGCGAACATGCAGTTTGCAGGACTAGCGAACTACCGCAGATTGTTATCGGACAATCTTTTCAAAACCTCGCTCACTAATGTTCTGACATTCCTGGCTTTGCAGGTTCCAATCATGCTGACCTTAGCTTTAGCACTAGCGTATCTGTTGAATGATAAGACCCTCAAGTTCCGTGGATTCTTCCGCACAGCGCTTTTCTTGCCCTGTGCTACGTCCCTGGTGTCTTATTCATTGATCTTCCGGTCCATGTTTGCCCTGGATGGCTTTGTGAATGCTCTGCTTACAAACCTTAATCTGATCACCAGTCCCATCAATTGGCTGGCGAATCCCTGGACAGCGAAACTTGTCATCGTCTTGGCACTAACGTGGAGATGGACTGGGTATAACATGATCTTCTATCTAGCAGCCTTGCAGAACATTGATGCTTCCATCTTTGAAGCCGCAGTCATTGATGGTGCCGGAGCAGCCGCTCGCTTCTTTCGAATCGTAGTTCCGATGCTAAGGCCTATCATTCTGTTAACAGCCATCGTTTCTACAAACGGGACTCTGCAGCTCTTTGACGAGACGTTCAATATCACCAATGGTGGCCCGGCCAATGCCACGATTTCGATCTCGCAATACATCTATAGACTATCCTTTCAATACTCACCGCGCTTTTCGTATGCGGCTGCTATCTCCTTTGTAGTCTTCATTCTTGTTGCCTTCTTGGCCATGATTCAAATGAGAGTAGGTGACCAGAGATGACGAAGTCAAAGATAGCGAATGTTCTTAAGTATGTCTTTCTTTTTGTTGCAGCCATGATCTCGATTTTCCCATTGGTTTGGATGTTTATCTCAGCAACAAACACCAGCGGTGATGTGTTGGGAGGGCGCCTGCTTCCAGGTACGAATCTGCTGGCGAATTTCCGAGCCTTGACTGCGAGAGCCGATATTGGCCAAGCTCTTTGGAACTCGCTTCGGAATGCCCTCGTTGCGACTGTGGCGAGTCTGGTAGTCTGTTCCATTGCAGGGTATGGATTTGAGGTGTATCACGATCGGGGGAAGGATTTTCTGATGAAGGTGCTCTTGCTCTCGATGATGATTCCCTTCGCGGCGATTATGATCCCCTTATTCATGATGGTGGGCCAGTTTAATCTCTTGAGCACGACAACGGCTTTCGTTCTGCCGACCGTATCAACAGCGTTCTTGATCTTCTTGTTCAGGCAGAGCGCAAGGTATTTTCCCAGAGACATCATTGAGTCCTCGCGCCTTGATGGCTTAAGTGAGCTAGGGATCTTTGTGCGTATGTACATCCCAGTCATGCGTTCTACGTATGCCACAGCCGGCATCATTACTTTTATGGCGGCTTGGAATAACTATCTCTGGCCGCTGATCATTATGCAAAGCGAGGGAAGTCGTACAATGCCTCTCTTGCTGTCGAACTTAGTTGCAGGCTATGTCACCGATTATGGTCTGCTGATGCTCGCGATATCCATTAGTGTTCTACCGACCATAGTCATCTTCTTGCTCCTCCAAAGATCCTTTGCAGAAGGCATTGTGCTTTCCGTTAAATAGGAGTCTATGGGCGAGGAGTATAGTGCGGGTCTCGTTGGCCCAAGACAAAGACTCTTGACAAACACGTATTTATGTGCTTTAATCTCCTTAATAGTGAAAAGCGATGAAGAGAAGAGCCTATCAGTAGTCTTTGAAGCGAGCTAGGGATGGTGCGAGCCTAGCAAGAAACGCTCATGGGCAGACACCTCGGAGTTGCCATCTGATCAAAAAGATGTGCCGGTATCCACCGTTACCTGGACTAAAGATAACTCTTGCTTAGAGTTTGAATTTGGGTGGCACCACGATAACCTCGTCCCATTGCGGACGTGGTTTTTTTATAAGCAGAGTTAACTAGGGTGGCACCGCGTCCATCACGCCCCTAGCCGGTATTCGGTTGGGGGATATTTTTATTTAGAGAGGGAGAGGAACATGAAACGCATACTCATTGAAGAACTTAGCAACTGTCGTGAAAAGCAAGTAATGGTGAAAGGGTGGGTGCTACGCATTCGCCGCCTGAGTCAAGTGGTCTTTCTTATCCTACGGGATCGTACGGGAGTACTGCAGGTCGTTGTGGAGCCATCTGTACTCGAAGGTGCGGAAATTAGCACAGAGAGTGTGGTGGAGATTGTCGGTCTTGTCAAGTCTGAACCAAGGTCCAAGGCAGGTTTTGAGTTGGAAGCAAGGTCCATTAAGGTTCTGTCTTTGGCTGAGAACCTTCCTATTCAGGTCAATGGGGCGACCCTGAACGTTCCTCTGGACATGGCCTTGGATCATCGCGTCTTGAGTCTACGACATGCCAAGATCAATCCAGTGTTCAAGATTCAAGCTATATTGTCACAGGCATTCCAGGACTTCTTGAACAGAGAAGGTTTTGTTCAAGTCTTTACACCCAAAATTGTGGCCAGTGGCACTGAGGGTGGAACGGAACTTTTTGCCCTAGATTACTTTGAAGAGAAGGCCTATTTAGCCCAAAGTCCTCAGTTCTACAAGCAGATGCTAGTCGGGGCTGGTTATGAGAGGGTCTATGAGATCGGACAGGTTTTCAGAGCGGAGAAGCATGCTACCTCGCGCCATCTTAATGAGTATGTAAGTCTCGATCTAGAAATGGGTTTTATCGAGGACGAGCATGACATCATGGATCTGGAAAACAGGCTTCTAGCGCACATGTTTGCCGAAGTTCAGGAACGATGTGCCAAAGAACTTGACATGCTGGAGGTACGTATGCCTAATGTACCAGACATTCCCCGCGTAGCTCTTCTGGAGGCACTAGAGATCTTGGAGACGCAGTATAGTAAGGCTCGATGTGACAAAGACGCTGACTTGGATCCAGAGGGTGAACGGCTCCTGAGTAAGTATGTCTTGGAACAGACCGGAAGTGAGTTTGTCTTTGTTACCGACTATCCCTGGACAAAACGCCCCATGTATACGATGCCAAAGGACAGGGGGACGACTGCTAGTTTTGACCTCCTATTTAGAGGGTTGGAGATCACCACTGGTGGTCAGAGGATCCATAGCTATGAACTCTTGGCTGAAAACATGCGTAAAAAGGGGCTTGATCCGAATCACTTTCCCTCTTACATGAGCAACTTCAACATCGGAATGCCGCCTCATGGAGGCCTAGCTATAGGCTTGGAGCGCCTCACCGCGCAGCTCCTTGGGCTTAGCAATGTGAGGGAGGCTTCGTTGTTTCCGAGGGATCGTCATCGTTTGACTCCTTAGCAGGCACTCTTAGGAAGGAGAAAAATGGGTCTTGATGGAATGGTTTTCTAACCAAACGTGCGGAGGCGCATAGAATGGATATCAACGAATTTAAGGTGGAGGTCTTTTTGCCAGAGGAAACGGTTCATTGGAGACCACTCATCAGCTCAAAGAAAGAGGGCTAACAAGACGGCGAACAAAATGGCGGGTAACATGTTCCCGAGTCGCAGTTTCGTGAGCCCAAGCATGTTGAGGGAAATGCCGATGATCAAGATACCTCCAGTAGCAGTCAGTTCAGCAATAACGGGGTCACGCAGGAGCGGCGCAACCAAAGTGGCCACAAGAGCGATCGTTCCCTGGTAGAGAAGGACTGGAATGGCGGAAAATGCGACTCCGATTCCTAGGGAAGCCGAAAAAAATATGGCCGTCACTCCATCGATCAGGGATTTGGCATAGAGGACTTGGTGATCGCCAGCTAATCCGCTGTTTAGGCTACCGATAACAGCCATAGCTCCTATGCAATATGTTAAGGTGGCCACTAAGAAGCCTTGGGTAAAATCGGTAGAATCTACTTCACCTTTCTTGCCACTGAGCTTGCGAAGCCTTTCGCCAGCGCTGGTGATTCCAGACTCAATATCCAGGAATTCGCCAAGGATGCTGCCGAGGGCAAGGGAGGCTATGGGAATGAGCACATTGTCGCTCGCCAAACCCATAGAAATTCCGATGATCAGGACGGCCAAAGCCAGAGCCTGCATGATTGTTTGACGGACACGGTCTGGCAAGCGTACAGCCTGACCCACGAGTGCACCAGCGACTATAGCAAGAAAATTGACCAACGAACCCCAAAGGACCAATGACCTAACCTCCACTTACGATCTTCTTTAGACAGTTCTGCTCGAACTGGAACATCCCTGCCGGGTAGGAGAATGAGGGGAAACTTCCTGCTGCCGCCTATAAGCAGGAAGTTTCATCCAACAAGTAGAATACAGCAACCAATCGTTTTGCTAGCGAGGGAGGAGGGACGTTTCTTGGGCTCACGGATTATGCACTATTGCATTACAACACTCATCGGTGAATCACTAGGGATCACTGATGGATCCTTCTTTCTCGGAGGCCTAGCACCTGATCTACACTCTTACATGGGTCCCTCCAATTACTATCGCACGCACTTTGGTTTTCGGAATGATGAGGGCTTGACCGAAACAGATTATGACCTGTTCGAGAGGAAGTACCTTGTCGATGATGTTTCACCATTTCACCTAGGTTACTACTTTCACATTATCTCGGATGACATTTGGAAACACAAGATCTATTACCGGAAGATAAAGGGGCTTGAACCCCACAGGAAGGAAGTAGCTCTTCAGAAGAACTATAGAGATTTTTGGCGGCTAAATGGGAAGATCATTGATCATCATTCCCTAGTTCTCCAAGAGCTTGCGCCAATCGCAGTTGAGATGGATGAGATAGACCACCAATATTTCCCACAACTCATCCAGGAACTGTATCGTGACTTTGAGCTGAAGGATGAAGCAAGTAACGAGGATCTAGAGATCCTAGATCTGACCGAAGTATTGTCGGTTATTGATGCCTCCGTTAGGTCGTGCCTGAGGGCCTACAGGCGATTGACGGGGGAGGTATCAATTGGAGAGTAGGTCGTCTCGAGAGTGTGATTCTTCTTTTGTCAGGTTCTATAGTACGAGAACAGGAGGGCTTTCATGGGGAGTATTAGGAGGAGCGACATGAATGACGATTGGGCCCACGCAGGGATTGTGGAAGCGGGAGGCTTCGTTTTTGTTAGTTACTGCGTAGGTAACGTTGGCCAGTCTGTTGAAGATCAGATCAACGGCGCTTTCGATCATCTCGAGGAGAGACTGAAAACGATTGGTTTGGATCTGACATCTGTTGTGCAAATGGATTGTTTGTTCAGAGATATTTGGAACATCCCGGTCATGGAAAAGGTGATCAAGGAACGGTTTGGAGGAGAGTGGCCGGCTAGGAAATCCATCCAGACGGAGTTCGCCCATCGCGGGGGACAAGAAGGGCTTCAATTCCAGCTTGATGCCATAGCGTTTAGGGGTTAAAGAGGAAGATCGATTGGTCGCATCCACAAAGGTAGCAAAAAGCACCGGGTCTTCGCCGGTGCTGGGTCTAGCTAGAGAATGGTCGTAGTCGCTGATTCTGCCAAGCCCTTTTGAAATGTCTCCTCGTCAAATAGTGAATGTTCCAAAAAGATCTCGCCGCCATCGGAACCTAAGAGCTTGCGTACATTTCGGAGGAGAAACGCCCACAGAGCAAAGCTCGGTAGCATATCATGAATACTTCCGATATCTCTATAGGATTTCTCCCGTTTACTCCAGGTTTTGAAGCAGGCAAACTTTTCTTTCGCGGTAAGGTTTTTGTCAATCAGGTTATACAAGAGCCAACCTAGATCCAAGAAATTGAGTTTACAGCGGACTCCGTCTTGTTGCCGGGGAAGGGCTGCTATTTCCTTGCCCTGGGCTAATTCAGTGAAAGCGGACACTACGTCTACACCGGCATAGAAACCTAGAATGGCGCCTGGAGCGATTCGTGGGTTGCAGTCGATTAAATAGAGCTTGCCGGTTGTTTCCTCTTCCATATAATCGAAGCTAATAAAGCCTGTCCAATTGAAATGTTTGATCAGACGTGCGTCAAATAGTTCTGCTTCTGGTGAGGTAATGGTTTCTCGGTAGGAACTGGTTCCCCCCGAGGTGGGCACAGTGCGCAGAGCACGAAAGACCACTTCTCCTTTGACTTCACCTTTGACTGCCAGATTGACGGTGGACACCAAGGTCCCTTTGATATATTGCTGGATGAGTGGGAGTCTTCCTTCCAATCCGTACTCTTTGACCAGCTGCCCATATTCCCACACTGCCTTTTTTGGATCCAAAACGATTTTCTGTCCGTGGGCATTACACCCCACAGCGGGCTTAATGACCATTGGTGTGTCTGATTCTTCCAGGAAGCGGAAGGCGTCCTTTAACGAATCAGGGGCATAAGTCTTCGGTATTCTGACATTGGCCTGCTCAGCGTAGGCTCGCATGGCGTCTTTGTTATGAGCCAAGGTGATGTCTTCAAAGGACATGGTAACCATTTTTGTGTATCTTTGGATGGTGTCCTTATAATACGCCATGAGGAAACCACATTCTAGAACCGGAAAATACAGATCGTATTGTTCCTGCTTGAGCTCGGAAATTACGGTTTTGGCAAATCCGTGGGGATCGTAACGGAGCGAAGGGGCGATAATTCGTTTGCTCACCCCGTTGGAGTACGATTCGAAACTACGAGAATGTGAGTCAATCACCGTCACTTTGTACCCAAGCTGGTGCAATCGACGGATAATAAAGAGCCCCGTCGGTGTGCTCGCTAATGTCACTAATGCTTTCATTACGCTTGCCTCCCATGTCGTGACAAACTATAATTAAAAAGGATATAACACCTAGATAATAGCACATTTCTGGGGCGATGACGAGTGTTTCCGCAAGAATAGATGGAGGGTGACCAAGTTGATTGTTAGACCTGCCACAGCCAAGGATAATGCGAAGTTGGTTGAAATTGAACAGATGACCCCGCAAGGTGAACAGATTAAGCTCGTGAGTGAACGTAAGGACTACTTTTTTCGAGCCAAGAAGTTTGAGAGTCCCATCCTTCTGGTTGCAGAGGATGAGGAAAAGGGTGATATTCTCGGCATTATGGGTGTGGGTCCTGTTTCTGTGAGGCTCCAGGGGACGACCACCCGTGGTGGGTTAATCTTTGACTGGCGTTCAAACCCTCTTACCCAGAAGGGCTTGCCTAGACATATGTTACGTCTCTGGCAGGGAGTCCAGACCGAAATTGCTAATCAGAATCTCCAGTTTATCTTCGGATATGTGAAAGAAGATAATCTTCGCTCCATGACAATCCTGCAAAAATACGGAGCCCAAGACGTGGAACAAAGGACGTTCTTGACTATGCCGGTTCACGCCAGTTTTTGTCGAGACACAAGTGGCGTAAGCCAAGTTCAACTCGCTCGGACCATCGATTCAGAACTTGAAAAAACCATTCTTGAAGAACGTTTCGGTTCCCTCGATCTATTTACAGAGCAAACTGATATAGCATTCATTGATCAGCAACGGAAGCAATATATGTATGGCAAATTTAGTTGCGGAGCATCCTCTGTAAAAGTCTGGGATACTACCGCTGAGTACTCGCAACGAGTGTTGGACATGCCCTCAATCTACAAACTGGCGAGACCTGTCTTTAAAGCAGCCTCGAAGGTCATTGCTCTACCTCGGATTCCGAGGCTCGGTGATGAAATCAAGGTCTGGCAACTCTATGACCTCATTCTCGATCAATTGGCAGATCTTCCCTACCTGCTCGAACGGATTCGTCTCGCGGCCATAGAGAATGACATCGACTATCTTGTGATCTGTATGAACGCGCAAGAAAGGGGATTTGAGCAACTAGCCAAGAAAGCCTGGATACGCCTGAACTACCACCTGTTCTTTGTCCCCATGGAAGACGTACCCCTTCCCAAGGGACCAACATACTTTGACGTCACGTATTTGTAGTTAGGGAGATGGAACCGTGGATTATATCACAAATATGCGATCGATGATTGGAAATCGCCCTTTGCTCTTGGTAGGAACGAGTGTCATCGCTGTTCAGGAAGAAGCGATCCTATTACAACGGAGGGCTGATACCGGTTCTTGGGCCTATCCAGGCGGTTACATGGAACCAGGTGAAACCCCTGAAGAGTCCGCCAGTCGTGAGTTTCTTGAGGAAACAGGCTTAATTGCCAATTCCCTCAACTTATATGGTGTCTTTGCCGGAGAAACCAGACATTTTACCTATCCTAATGGCCATGAAGTCTATTGCACAGACATTGTTTACACCTGTTATGATTTTGAACCTTCGGGTCAGACACACGATGATGAAGTCTTGGAGCTGGAGTGGTTTCCTTTTCATGCCTTGCCAGCTGATATCGCTCCGTGGGTCAGGGATATTATCGAGAAGTACATAGCGGAACAGGAAGGGAGTTTACCCATGAAAGGAGATTAGAATGCGATTATGTTTTGTGTGTACCAGCAATGAGGACCGCTCGCCCATGGCGGAGGTCATAGCCAGGCACCAAGTCCAACAAAGTGGCCTGGCCTGGACGGTCTGTAGTGCTGGTACAGAGGGAGTCGATGGAGCGCCCATCTGCGAAGAGGCCGAGATAGTGTGCGCCGAGTTTGGTCTCCCCCTAGCTGGAAAGACACAGCAAGGGCTGAATGCAGGACTGATTAGCGATGATACCATCTTTGTTGCCATGGAAGAGGAACATAGGGACGTTTTGCTTGGCTTCGGTGTTGAGGAGGATCGAATTTTCGTCTTCGGAGGAGGAGTACGCCAACCTCGCCCCGGCCATCTAGATACGTACCGGATTTGCTATGGGGAGCTCGTAACAGAAGTGGGGATCTTGATCCGGCTCTTACGGAGTATGGAACGGGAAAAAGTGCGCCTGTACTTGGTCAGGAGCGCGGAGTCGGATTTGACCATCAAAGATGACCAGAGACGCCCCCTAACGGCGAAGGGAACGGCAGATGCACGTAAGATTACTGCAACGCTGCAAAACAAGGGTATTACTAAAGTGTATTCCAGCCCCTCTGTCAGGGCTGTTGATACCGTTAAGAATCTGGCGGATACATTGGGTCTTGAGATCGTTAAGGTGGATCATTTGCGGAACTGGGACGTGGGCGTTTGTATGGATGATTTTCACCGGTGCGCCCAAAGCCTATGGAAGGATTTCTCCGCTAGGAACCTAGGTGGTGAATCCTTGGCCGAGGTCGAAGCGCGGTGTAGCGACGTTCTGAAGACCATCGTTGAAGAGAATCTAGGGTCGAGTGTTGTGGTGGCTACTCATGGGACACCACTAAGTATGATGATAAACTACGTTAAATCTGATTTTGGCTACGAAGGTTTTCTGAAGCTCATGGATCAAAGGCCCTACATAGTGTGTCTTACCTTGGAAGGCACTAAGCTTGTTTCTTTCGAGGAAATCTACTTTGGCGCAAGTGAGTTGACCTATCGAACTTCCATAACGACTGCGGAAGTGAACTCCATCCGCCAATCATTGGGTTTTAGGCAAATTCATCCCGAACAACTCCGCGCAGGGCTAGTGGGAAGCACGTACCTCCTTGCCGCCTATGAAGGTGAACGGGCTGTGGGCTTTGCTCGCCTCGTATGGGACGGAGGGAGTGTGGCATTGATCCCTGATATTCTAGTTCGCCCCGAGTTCCAAGGTCGCGGTATTGAAGCTAGACTGGTCCGTCGACTTCTGGATTTTCTGCGTGCAAAACTCAAACCAGGCTGGGGTATCCAAGTGGACATTAGGGCTTGGAACGAGCCAGGATTGTACGAAAGCTTCGGATTTGAGATAACAAGACCAGAACGACGGGGACTACCCATGCATGTCTCCTTGACACATCACAGTCGCCACGGCGCTTCCGTTTTGAGAGAATAAAGACTTAAAGGCATGTAGAGGGGGGGACAGGATGAGAATTTACCAAGTTGATTCATTCACAAACGAGCTGTTCAAAGGTAACCCTGCGGGTGTCTGTCTATTCGTGGATGAGGAGTCTGAACGCTGGATGCAGGATCTCGCCAGCGAGATGAATCTTTCCGAAACAGCATTTCTTCGTAAGGTCGAATATGGCTATGAACTGCGCTGGTTCACTCCTACGACCGAGGTGGATTTGTGTGGGCATGCAACCCTCGCGGCAGCCCATATCCTCTGGGAAGAAGGGGAGTTGGCTCCTGATCAGGAAGCTAGGTTTATGACCAAGAGCGGTGTTCTAAGGGCGACAAAGATGGGAAGTTGGATCCAGCTGGATTTCCCTATGGAGGAAGAAGAAGAGACGGAGGCTCCCCAGGCACTCCTGGATGGCCTCGGTGTGCCATTCTTGTATGTGGGCAAGAATCGTATGGACTATCTAGTGGAAGTGGAATCGGAGGAAGTCCTCCGTAGTCTGCAGCCGAATCTGGCGATTTTGGCACAGCTGCCAGATCGAGGGGTCATGGTGACATGTCGGTCTGCAGACGATCGATATGACTTCGTCTCGCGTTTCTTTGCTCCAGCCCTTGGCATTGACGAAGACCCGGTCACAGGTTCAGCTCATTGCTGCTTAGGACCTTATTGGCAGAGAAAGCTAGGTAAGGACGAATTTACGGCCTATCAGGCATCCCAGCGAGGAGGCGTCCTAAAGATCAAGGTTGATGGGCGAGTATATATTCGTGGCCAAGCTCAGACGGTTTTTGGTGGGAAAATTCACAATGCTTAGGTAGGTATGGTGAACGCCTACCCGAATAGTGAGTAGAAATCGAGCATTACTTTAGGGAGGTATGGTAGTATTCCTTGTGTAACTTCCGTACCTCTTCGGCTAACTCGGGAACGGGTCCGTCCACTGTCGTGTCTCGAATCACGGTCTCAATGGGGAGGTTTCGAACTCGTGATGTACCGATACCCATTTCGTCGAGCCACTTGGCCAATTGGCTCGAGGAACTCGCGTAGACAATACGGTCTAGGCCAACCCAGCCGTGAGCTGCGGCGCACATCGGACAATGTTCACCAGACGTGTATACAGTAGCCTGACGCCTTTCTGCAGGTGTCATATTGGCGGCGGCCCAGCGCGCGATCGCAAACTCGGGATGCTGCGTGTGGTCCCCTGTAGCAACGTGATTGTGGTCCTCGAAGAGCACTTCGCCAGATTCTGATACAAGCACTGAGCCGAATGGTTGATCACCCTTGGCCAGAGCCGTCCTTGCCAACTCAATACAGCGTTTCAGATGCCTCAAATCGATTTCGCTGATCACAGTCTTCATCCTCCCGAGACTTCTTTGGGTCTAAGTGCACCAATTATAGCACCGGCATATAGCAAAGTCAAAAGGGCCTCTAGCTGGTGTTTGGCATAGTAATGAAAGGTGGCACGAAAAGTGGAAAAAAACCCGCCAAGAGTCGTGGTTTAGAGCTGATGAAACGCAGCAAGATTGCGATTGTTGGTTCAATCGATGCCCATGGGTATCCTGTCACTTGAACTTTTGCAGGATGAAGAATCAAGACGAATGCTCTGGGTGGACGGCTGCGAGAAGTATTATCCACAAGGAGTGTATGATCCAGACTATACTGTGATGAAGTTTACCGCAGTCCGGGGCAACTACTATCATGGGCTGCGGAATATCGATTTTGAGGTAAGATAGGATTCACCTGCCAAGGCGAATCCATGCTCTGTTGCCAAGATCATCAGGGCGAGCTGTTTGTTATCAGCTGATAGGAGACTGAACATGAGATTGTTTCACGTCAGTGAGAACCATGAAATCGACCGCTTCGAGCCGAGAACACCTATGAGACCAGATCTAGACCGTAGCATTAAGCTAGTTTGGGCTATTAGCGAGTCTAGATTAGTGAACTTCCTTACCCCGAGGGACTGCCCTAGGGTCACATACTACGCTCTGCCCGAATCCACGCCGGACGACATCAGTCGATTCCTCGGTAGCACGAATGTGCACGCAGTGATCGCGATAGAAAGCCGTTGGTTTCAACGGATGAAAGGTACGAGACTGGCTATCTACGAGTTTGACCCAAAGGATTTTGTCTTGCAGGATGCCATCGCTGGCTATTATGTCAGTACCTCTCCTCAGGTACCAATAGGAGTGGAGAGCGTAGACGATCTATTCTCAGCCATATTTGCCAGAAACTGTGAACTAAGAGTGCTACCGAACTTGTGGCCATTGTGTAATGCCGTCAAGGCATCCAGCCTGGGTTTTTCTATGTGTCGAATGAGAAATGCGCTTCCGCAGGAACTGCAGTAGGGAAGGGGATGAAGATGAAGAGAGTACAACTAACTAATGGCCAGGAACTCCATATACGAGAGGCCAAGCCCGAAGACGCCTTGGCCATTCTTGCTTATATCGACCAAATCAGCGAAGAAACAGATTATCTCACATTTGGTCCCGGTGAGTTTGTCATAAGTGTAGAAGAAGAGGCTAGGTTCATCGAAAGACTCCTAGTCTCAGATAACAAGCTGATGATCCTGGCGCTAATTGAAGACATGATCGTTGGACACCTTTCCTTCATGGGCGGCTCTAGACCCCGCACTAGGCATACCGGTGAACTTGGGGTCTCCGTCCTTCAAGAGTACTGGCGGTGTGGGATCGGAACTGAACTTATCACCTACCTACTTGCTTGGGCGAAAAGCGCTCGGATCATTCGCAAGATTAACTTGAGAGTGAGGAGTGATAATGTGGGCGCGATCCGATTATATGAAAAATTGGGTTTTGTCTGCGAAGGTACAGTCACGCGGGAGTTCTACGTTGGTGGCGAGTTCTATGACTCAATCCAAATGGGGCTAGAAATCGACCTCCCTTAGCTGTAAATGGAACGGGTGAAAAACGGTGGATGGTTTGAGAATCGAACGGCCGGTGAGTACGGATCTACATTCTATAGATGTTGTTTATGAGCAAGCTATTTCCCTTGCCTTTGCTGACGAGGGTATCAGTGAAGAGGCCGCGGAAGAAATTGAGTACAAGAAATCTCTTGTTAGAAAGTCTATAGCGGTAAGCGATGCTGATACTGTGTTTATGGTAGCCAAGCTCGACGGCAAGGTGATTGGAACCATTTCCTTTGGTCCTTGTGGGGATGACATAAAGGAGTGTACCAATGGCGTACTTAACGATGTCGGGGAGTTGGGAGGTCTCTATGTCTTACCAAGTTACCAAGGCCAGGGTGTAGGGTCAGCCTTGATCC
>JAAYOK010000242.1 GCA_012520355.1 Bacillota bacterium
ACGAGGTAGAAAGAAAATGGTATGTCGTTGATGCCGAGGGCCAAACTCTTGGACGCTTAGCGACGCAAGTTGCCACAATTCTTAAGGGTAAGCATAAGCCTATCTATACCCCGCATGTGGATACTGGAGATCACGTGATTGTGATTAACGCCGAGAAGATCCATTTGACTGGTAATAAGCTTCAAGACAAGAAGTATTATCGTCACAGTGGGTACCCAGGTGGGATTAAGTCAGTTACTGCAGGAGAGGTGTTAAACCGGCATCCTGAAAGAGTGATTGAGGCGGCTGTCTGGGGCATGATTCCCCACAATAAGCTAGGCCGTCAGATGATCAAGAAGCTTAAAGTCTATGCAGGTGCTGAGCATCCGCATGAGGCTCAAATGCCAGAAACGCTTGTTCTGAAGTACTAAATGGATAGAGACCTAAAAACCCTAAGTGAAGGGAGGCAGTCGGGATGAATGTCGCTCGTAAGACCGAAACAAACTACGGAACCGGAAGAAGAAAGAAGTCAATTGCTCGAGTAAGAATACTTCCTGGTAATGGCAACATTACGATTAATAAACGATCGATTGATGATTACTTTGGCCGCGAAGTGCTCCGCACTATCGTACGTCAGCCACTAGTACTCACTGATACAGAAGGTAAGTACGATATTTTTGTCAATGTACATGGTGGTGGAACAACGGGCCAGGCAGGAGCTATCCGTCATGGTATTGCTCGTGCCCTGATTACCATCGATCACGACTTGAGAGGACCTTTAAAGAAGGCAGGATACCTCACAAGAGACCCACGTATGAAGGAAAGAAAGAAATACGGTTTGAAGAAAGCCCGGAGAGCACCTCAATTCTCCAAGCGCTAAGCTTACAATCCGCAAAAAGAACCCCCAGCCGATTCCGGTTTGGGGGTTTTGCCTTTGTCAGTGTGAGGTGGTTATTACACAACACATGGGAGTAGGAAAGAGCTTTGGCAAAAGCACCAGCATCGTGTAAACTCTAACCATTGAACATTCAACCGTTGGTGTATTCAACTGAAAGGAATCGATAATGGATTTTAGCACAATCAATTTGCTGTCAAGATATGCAAAGGAATATGGTCATGCAAGAATTCGCGCAGCAGGGATAACTGATACGGAACATCGAATCTGTACCTTCATTCATTTTCATAGTGACGCTTATCAGGATATGGTTGCCAATGCCCTTATGCTCGATAAGACCACCGTTGCAAAAGCTCTTGTTTCCCTCGAGGAGCGGGGTCTGATCAAGCGTGTGCGAAACCCGGAAAACCGTCGTAAGAACATCTTGACCATCACCGATGCAGGGAAAGAAGCAATTATCGATATCGTAGGCATATCCGACGAATGGCTCGAAAAGGTTGAATCCTGTCTGTCGGACCAAGAAAAAGAGCAGTTCCATAGTTATTGTCTGCGTTTGCTGGAAAAAGCCAAAGAGATTAACGAGCAAAGAATATCTACCGTTCCCAAGATTGAATAGTAGAAGAGGCAGGGATAAGAGATGAAGCAAAACAAGCAAACGGAACTGATGAGTAAGGCACCAGTTACACAAGCAATACTAAAAATGTAATACCCGTTGTAATGGGCATGATGGTACAGGTATTGTACAATCTTGTGGACACCTTCTTCATTGGGATGTTGGGCGATCCAAATCAGTTAGCCGCGGTGAATGTGACGACTCCGATTTTTATGTTGATGATGGCGGTCGCGACCATAGTCAGCACGGGTGCAGCCTCATACATATCCCGATGCCTAGGTAGAAGTGACGAGCTCTCGGCCAGCAAGACGCTCTCCACCGGCTTCGCCATATTATGTTAATGGGGACACTGCCAGTTATGCTCAACTACGCCGGAGGCCAGCTCTTACGTAGTGAGGGTGCCGTCATGCCCTCCATTATTGGTATGTTTATTGGAACAATCATTAATGTCATTCTCGAGCCGGTCTTTATCTTCGTCTTCAATATGGGGATCCAAGGAGCCGCCCTTGCTACCGTTCTCGGAAACATTGGAGCGTTTGGTTATTATGTTTGGTATTACCTCTATTGGGACCTTCATTTTCATGGGCTTTGCCGCTGGGTGTCAGCCTCTTGTGGGGTATAACTATGGCGCTAGGTCTTGTCTTGCTTGCCGTAGCTGTCAGAGAATCAATCCAAGTCGGAATAGGTGAAGCCCCTACGGACACCACCTCAGTTTAACCGTCCAACGAACCAGGCCTTCCGGTGTAGCGTCGGAAGGCCTGGTATTGTTTCGAATCTGCTTATGAAACCTCATGATCACTCTCCTGAAATGTGAGGGGCATTCTTCGTTTGTGCATCGTGGAGCGATGCAGTTTCTCCATGAGATGTTGGTCCATTTCATCCGTCTTACCTGTGAGCAAAAAGGAGTCCACACTGCTATACTTCAGTCCAAGTTCTGCTTCATCCGTTTGTCCATCGAACAAACCGGCAGAAGGGGCTTTGATAATGATTGATGGAGGTGCTTGGAGATAACGGAGAAAGTCTAGAACTTCAACCACTGTAAGATCATGGATGACATTGAAATCAGAGGCCCCATCACCCCATTTTGTGAAGTAACCGAGATAACTCTCACTCCGATTTCCAGTTCCCGCCACCAGTCGGTTTTCACTTGCGGCTACGGCGTAAAGAGTGGTCATGCGTAGTCTTGGCGCAATGTTGGCCATGGCTGAATCAGTCAGACCTGTTGTTGCCTCCAGAGACGCTATGAGTGCATCTCGAACGTTTGAGAGGTCAACTAGGCGGGTGGCAATGTCATATTGCTGGGCGACCAGTTCTGCATCCCTTCGATCTGCTTCATAATTTCTCCGGGACCCACAGGGCATAATTAAGCCCACCGTGTCTACGCAGGCCATTTTACAGAGTATCCCCACTAGAGCACTGTCTTTACCTCCACTATTCCCATAAACAATTCCCTTGGCGCCGCTGGAACGGCGTAGTTCTTGGATGAATTTGACCCGGTTTTCTGTTTCTCGCTCATAATCTCTCATTTTGCGGTCTCCTTCCGGGCAGTTGCAGCCTGCAAAAGTCCTAGGAAGAGGGGGTGGGGTCTACCCGGCCTACTCTTAAACTCGGGATGGAACTGAACCCCTACATAAAAGTCCTGGTCTGGCAGCTCGATCGCTTCCACCAGGTGTCCATCAGGTGAGGTACCGGAAATGCTGAGGCCGTGTTCCTCCAATTTGCTTCCATATTGACTGTTGAATTCAAATCGATGACGATGCCGCTCGCTAATCTCTTTGCTGGCGTAGAGGCGATGGAGTAAGGAGTTTGCCTTCACCTTACAGGGATAAGCCCCAAGCCGCATGGTTCCACCACTACCAAGGTGACCTACTTGATCTGGCATGATGTCAATGACCGGATCGGGAGTCTTCGGATCAAACTCACTGGAATTGGCATCCTTGAGGCCACAGACATGGCGGGCGAATTCAATTACTGCAATCTGCATACCTAGACAGATGCCGAGGTAGGGGAGATTGTGTTCCCGAGCATAGCGACAAGCACGGATTTTCCCCTCGATTCCACGCTCGCCAAAACCCCCTGGAACAATTAGGGCATGGGTTTTTCCCAAGAGTGCTTCTACTGTTGAATCGGATACATCTTCACTTTCGATCCAGCGGATATGGATCTTCGCTCCGATTTCGTATCCAGCGTGATTAAGACTCTCAATAATGGATAAGTAGGCATCAGGAAGCTTCACATATTTGCCCACCACAGCTATGGTGAGATTCGTTTTGGGAGAGGCGATTCTTTGGACCATGCGTTCCCATTCTGTTAAGTCTGGTTCTGGACAGGCCAGCCCAAGTTCCCGGCAGACGACGCTGTCGAGCCCGCTTTTGTGGAGCATCAATGGTGCTTCATAGAGCGATGAAAGTGTGATGTTTTCGATCACGCAATCTGTTTTTACGTCACTGAACAGGGCAATTTTTTCTTTGATCCCCTCCGGCAAAGGTTGATCGGAGCGGGTTACGATGATGTTGGGGGAGATACCCATGGAGCGAAGTTCCTTGACGGAATGTTGGGTGGGTTTTGATTTAAACTCGCCTACCGATTTGAGGTAGGGGACCAATGTGACATGGATGAAGAGACAATGATCTGCACCTTTTTCCCTGGCAATCTGTCGGATGCTTTCTAAAAAAGGCTGGCTTTCGATATCCCCTACAGTTCCGCCAATTTCCACAATGAACACATCGGCCTGGCTTTTCTCGGCGCCAGCATAGACAAATTCTTTGATTGTTTCTGTAATGTGGGGGATGACCTGAACGGTGACACCTTGGTACGCGCCCTGGCGTTCTCGTTCTAAGACACTCCAGTACACTTGTCCCGATGTTAAGCTACTGAGCTTGGTGAGATTTTCATCGATGAAACGCTCATAATGTCCTAAATCCAGATCTGTCTCTGCTCCGTCATCGGTAACAAATACTTCTCCATGTTGAAAGGGACTCATGGTACCTGGATCAACATTAATGTATGGGTCTAGTTTTTGCGCGGCAACTTTCAGACCCCGCTGCTTGAGAAGTCGACCTAATGATGCTGCGGTAATCCCTTTTCCTAATCCCGAAACGACTCCACCTGTGATAAAAACAAACTTGGTCATGGCTTGGACCCTCCTGGATTTAGTTTATAATTCGGAGGGTACGCTGTCTACAGTTTTTTTCCATAAAAAGGACCCCAATCGAAGGGGTCCTCTCTGGGTCGTCTTAGGCTCTTGTCTCTGTTGCTTCTTCTGGAGGAGAGGGGGGCGTGGGTACAGGCTGGATGGGCGGTGGTTCTGGTTGTGGTTCAGGTTGAGGCTCCGGAGTAGGCTCTGGAGTAGGTTCTGGAGTAGGCTCCGGAGTAGGCTCCGGAGTAGGTTCCGGAGCCGGTTCAGGAACAGGTAAGATAGGAGGCGTTTCCTCTGGAGGAGGGCTTTCCTCCTCCGGAGGAACTTCCGGTTCAGGTTCAGGTTCAGATTCGGGCTCAGGCTCAGGCTCAGGTACGATTTCCGGTACAATTGTTTGGGGGCCTGGCCCTCGATCAATTCGCTGCGGGGGTGGTTCGGGCGGCGGTAGGGCACAAGGGGCTAATTGAGTCGGCTTTGTTCCTTTGATAAAGGCGTCACGTTCCACTTGAGGACAGCGCTCGCTCGCCAAGAGGCCAGTGAAGACGTCGATTAGGACACCTGTTTCTACATTTTCCGGTACCTCAAACTCTTTAGGCTTGTTGATTTCCTCTCGGTTTTCCTCGTTTTTCTCGGTTTCTACTGTCTCGCCATCTTCTCCCTGGTCTTGGTCTTGCTGGTTTTGGGCCATGGCACTAGTCATAAACTGCACCCAAAGATCCCCGGCTAAGAGCTGACTGGCATCGGATTCGCCATCGTCTTCTTTCGGTGTCGGTACAAAGACTCCAAGCAAGAGGGAGGGCGTGTATCCGATGGCCCACTGGGAACGTTCATCCTGCCCCATGCTACTATGTAAGGCGGTAGGGAAGTCCACGTCTAATTCGCGAATACTGCCGTAGCTTGTAGTAGGTAAGAGCATATCCGTGAGCAAGTAGGCCTGTTCCGGTGACAAGACTTGCTCAGGTGTTCCTTGTTGCTTGGCCAACACGTTCTGGTTATTCGTATCGGTGACTTGCTCAAAGGCGAAGGGTGGGGTGTACTTTCCTGCGTTTACGCCTGGTAAATAGGCAGAGGTCAGTTCTAAGAGCGACAATCCTTCCCGCACTTCCCCCACAGCTAAGCGAAGGTCCTGATCGACCTTCTCAATTTTGAGACCCACCGATTCGGCAAAGGTATTAAAGCGTTCGATGCCAAGTTCGTTTAGGGTCCAAACTGCTGCATTGTTCAAGTCCATGACAAGGGCATGTTTCATGGTCACCGTGCCCCAATAGCGATCATCGGTGTTGGCGATTTCAAAGTCCCCAAACTTACGTTGGATATCTTCCACCAGATGATTTACTGCCCATTCTTCTTTCAGGCCTGTGGCGTAAATGAGGGGCCTCAGGCTTGTGCCTACCTCTTGCTGTTTGACTGTGGCCAGGTTTGTGGAATCCTCAAGGTAGTTTATTCCTCCCACCATGGCTAAAATCGCACCACTGCTAGGATCAAGGGCAACCAAAGCACCATCTATCTGGTTTTCTTGAAAGAGGTCTTCTGCAATCCGTTGTAGCTCCCGATCTAAAGTGGTGGTGACTCGTAGTCCACCTTGAAAAATACGTTCTTCGCCGAGCTCGTTAATGAGGAGATTGCTCAGATAATCGGAAAAGTGATGTGCATAGCCTGGTTCGCGGCGCTTCGTCTCAATCGTGGCCGCCTTTGCTTCATCGCTTTGCTCCTTATTGATGTGCCCCTCTTGTTCCATCTGCACCAAGACTGCATTTCTCTCTTCTTGGGCCCGCTTTGGATTACGATAGGGTGATGAACCCTCGGGGTCCTGGGCTAAGGCTACTAGTAAGGCGCTCTCTGCTAGATCAATATTTCGCGCCGGTTTGGAAAAATAGGTTTGGCTGGCCGCATCAACTCCATAGGCCCCTTCGCCAAAATAGGTGTTGTTTAAGTAGAGCTCGAGCCTTTCCCGCTCCGAATAACGTCTTTCCAAGACCGAAGGCAGCATGGCCAATTGTAGTCTGGCCCAAAGGCCCTCTGGCTTGAGAATCTGGGTGGCAAGGCGACTCTTGATCATATTGGAGCTGACGGTGGCCTTCACCGCGTTTTGTAGTTCACTAGGGGTTTCGTCTAAGGGAAGGTAGGCACCTCCGGTTCCTAAACGTTTGATGACTTCACCATCTTGATCGTAGAGTACCGCACCGGGCAGGGGCCGAGCAGCTTCAAAGCTGGTAATATGCTTGCCTGCCTGGGCATAGAGACTAGTAACAACCCCTACTCCAACGAGAAACACCAAGAGCGCCAAGATGAAGAATAGGTTCCTTTTTCTCATACATGCCTCGCCTCCTTTGCCTTAGTATTCACGCAAAAGGGGTCGTCCATGCACCTAAGTCGCCGTGTTAGGGTGATTTCTACCAGCAGATAGACAGTGCTACAACGAAAATATATAATGTAGAATATCGACGTGAGGAGGGGTCCCTATGGAAGTGTTTTGGTGGATTGTGATTGTCCTTTGTTTCATTGGGGGTTTAGCCGGAATTGTCCTGCCAATCCTGCCCTCTGTTGCCTTGGTTTGGGTGGGGGTTTTGCTCTATCATTTCTTCCTGGGTTCCCAGGCTTTGGGCTGGCTCACATGGGGTACGATGATTTTCTTCACGGCTGTAATTCTCGTTGTCGATCAGCTGAGTAATGTGGTGGTTGTGAAACGCTATGGGGCTAGCAAGCTCTCAACCTTGGCCTCTCTCGTGGGGGCCTTTATTGGTATCTTTGTTTTCCCGCCCTTTGGGGTCGTTCTGGTTCCCTTTGTCTTAGTCTTTATTTTGGAACTCCTGCAAAACCGCCCCCTAGACAAAGCCTTTAACATCGCTTTTGGTACTATCATTGCTTTTGTCGGGAGTACTCTGGCCAAAGCTTTGATGCAGCTAATCATGATGGGCGCTTTTTTTGCGGACATCGTTTGGCTGACTTAAAACCTTAAAACCTTAGTCCTGAGATTAGTATTTAACTTTGACAAGGCTTTCTGGGATGGTTTATAATGGACTGGACATGCAAAGGTATAAAAGGGGAGATAGATTTGAGCAAATTCATTGAAGTAACAGATGAGGATTTTCAAACAGAAGTCTTAGATGAAGACGGACTGGTCTTGGTTGAGTTTTGGGCTGTGTGGTGTGGTCCTTGCCGCCAAATGGCACCAGTTCTCGATGACCTATCGGAAGAATACGCGGGTAAAATCAAGTTTGTCAAAGTAAACGTAGATGAGGTTACCGAGTCTGTGGGCATGTATTCGATTATGACTGTTCCTACCATGATGCTTTTCCAGGGCGGAAACCCCATGGAGACTTTGGTGGGAGTGCAGCCAAAGCCTCGCCTGCAAGAAGTGTTAGATAAATACTTATAGACTTAGACAGAATAAGAAAAGCGGTATCGAGCTCGAGGCTGATACCGCTTTTTCTGATCGTATCCTCTTATCCTGCATTTTCCGTCGTTTCAACCTCAGACTTTGGCTTGCGCTCCAAGCGACTGAAGGCCTCATAGACAGTTGGGATGACAAACAAGGTTAGGAAGGTAGATGTAATTAATCCTCCTATAATGGTTGCTGCGAGGGGACGCTGGAACTCAGCTCCAACACCCTGGGCCAAGACAACTGGCAACAAACCAAAGACAGTAGTAATTGTTGTCATCAAGATCGGACGTAGACGTACCTGACATGCTTCCAGAACTGCGTCCCGTACCGCAATTCCTGGAGTTTGGCGGCGCCTTTGGTTGATGTAGTCCACAAGTACAATGGCATTGTTCACTACAATTCCCACCAAGACAATGATGCCAATGAGTGACATGATGCCTAGACTTCCATTTACGAGCCACAATCCCGCCAAGGCACCAATGATGGCCAGGGGAATGGTAAAGATAATGATGAAGGGTTGAAGGAATGACTCGAATTGAGCCGCCATCACAAGAAAGACCAAGGCTACGGCCAGTCCTAAGGCCAAGACTAGATCGTCAATGGAGTCACCGATCAACGTTTGTAGGCCCCCAACAGTTGCATGGTAGCCTGGGGGGAAGTCCATACGAGCCATGATTTCTTCACTATGCCGTACAGCTTGCGTCAGGGAGAGATCTTCCCCAAGGGTTCCAAAGACTCGAATAACATTCAAACGGTCCACGCGCTGGGTTAGAGCACTGATTTGTTGGACTTCAGGTGTCACCACTTGGCTGAGGAGAATCGGTTCATCGCCTAGCCCATCGATCTGGACCGGTGAGGTAATTCGAGTATTCATCAGATCGTCAACGGAATCAATGGCCGAACTTGGCCTTAACACAACTGGCAAGATTCGATCTTCAACCTGTAGATCTGTGGCCTTCAGCCCAGCGGTGGCATAGCGCATCCCTAAGCCGACCTGACCCGCTGTAAAGCCTCCTAGGATACTGCGGGACGTATCAACATTCAGGTAGAGATCGAGGGTAGGACGATCGGTCGAGTCTTGAACATCGCGAAAACCAGGGATCTTCCGTAGTTCTGCTATCAATTCTTGCGAGAGTGCATAGAGAACCTCCATATCCTCGCCCCGGATATCAATGGTAAGGTTGGGCGTCATCAGTGTACTGGCGGCCGAACCAAAGAGAGAGGTATCGGAAATGTTGGCCCGGATCACACCATGTTTGGCCATAATATCGTGGATTTCCTCCGTGAGCTCCCTACCAGCACGTTGCCGTTCACCATGGGGCACTAATGTAATAGAGAACATGGCATTTTCCAAACCAGTACCCGTTAGCAGACTTGGAATGTCTAATTCCCCTTGGTCGCCCGATTGCACAGCTACTGTCGCCACTTCAGGAATGGCTAAGAGATCGTTTTCGATGGCGATAATTACCTCTCGCGTTTCTTCTAGAGGCACGCCTGATGGTAACATGGCGTGTACTCCCAAAAATCCTTCATCAAAACTCGGCAAAAACTCTTGGTCCAAGGTTGGATACAGGGCGAGAGGTACGACCAAGAGTACGATAACAAGGGCGAAGACAGCTACCTTTCTTTCCAAAGCCTTGCCTAAGAGTTTAGCATAACCAGAACGAAACTTGGCAAACTTGGAGTCGGCCTGTTCGGAGGCTGTAACCATGCTCTTTTTCAAAAATTTCGAGGCTAACATCGGCAGTAGCGTCAGCGATACTACAAGAGAAGCCAGTAAGGCGTAGGAAATGCTCAGCCCGAATTCTTTGAGTAACTGACCAGCGAAACTGTCTAGGAAAATAATGGGTAAAAAGACCACGACTGATGTAGCGGTCGAGGCAATCAGAGCCCCAGCGATCTCTCCAGCCCCCTGTTGGGAAGCTAATCTTACATTTGGTTGCAGGGAGAGATGGCGGTAAATATTCTCGAGGACAACGATGGACGAGTCCACGAGCATACCGACACCTAAGGCCATTCCGCCTAGGGTCATGAGGTTCAGCGATAAGTTGGAAAAATACAACAAGACAAATGTGGCAATAACAGACACAGGAATAGACAAACCTATAATGAGTAGGCTCGAGAAGCTGCGCAGGAAAATCCAGAGTACTGCAATGGCCAAAATACCACCGATAAGACCACTGGAGGCCAGCGAACTAATACTCTGATTAATGAACACGGACTGATCCGTAATCCTGGTAAAGTGTAGATGGGGATAAACGGTTTCCAGCTCTTCGAGGGTTTTCTTCAGATCCTCGGCCACCCGCACCGTATTGGCACCGCTTTGGCCCATGACCTGAATCAACACAGCATCTTGCCCATCATGACGTGTGATGCCGTTTCTAGGTTCGACATGTGTTGTTACTTCAGCAATATCGCTTAAATAGGTCAAGGATGGAAGTAAACCGCCTAGTCCCAAGAGGCCGCTACCTTGCTTCATCCCAACAACAATATCTTCAAGTTCTTCAACGCTATTGATCTGGCTACCGGCCCGGGTTGTGTAGCGCGTTCCGTCGGCCACCACTGCGCCCCCTGGCACAATAATATTTTGGTACATAATAAGTTGTTGCAAGACAACGGGGGTTAAGCCAATTTCATTGAGGTAATCAGGATCGTAGAGTACTTGTACTTCTTCGTTGCTAGCACCAAACAAGCTCACTTGCCCAACTCCGTTGAGCTGCTCGAGTTGGGGTATGATTTTGCGGATCTCCGTGGTAAGTTCAACCGGAGATAGATCGTCGCCGCGCACACCGATCAGCATCAGGGGAAAAGCACTCGGGTCAATTTGAACCACGATAGGTGCTTGGGCACCTTCCGGTAGGGATAGGGCTACCTGAGCTAAATTATTCCTAATTTGCTCCATAGCTGAGATGAGGTCTGTTCCCCAGTCAAATTGGAGGAGTACGGCGGAGAGATCTTCCATACTATAGGATTCTTGTCGACGCAAACCGCTGATTCCAGCTAGACTCCGTTCAACAGGAATGGTAACTCCTTGTTCAATGGATTGAGCTGCACCACCAGGATAGACCGTCACGACTACCGCATAGGGGAAGCTCAGATTGGGTAGGAGATCAATGCCAATTCTCTGCATGGCAATAAGTCCAAACATAATGGTGATAATAACAAAGACAGTAATGGCGATAGGTCGTCGCACGGCGAATTTCGATAGATGCATGCAAATCCTCCTTAAGATACAAAGCAGGCAGGCGATTCTCTGCCATAATACCACTCTACTAGGTTCTGGATCTGAAGGGCTTATCCTGCCTTAGAGTGGCTGGGAAGGGACGAAAGAAGATAGATAAATTCGTTAAAAAGATATGGCCTTTTGGAATTCTAATCGTAATTGTCTCCCTTATTGCTTATCTGAGATGGCTTCCCTGGCAAGACCAGGCATTGCCCCAGGAACCCAAGAGAAAGCCTGAGCTTGAGAGTTGGCGTCAGGATTTTTCTGAGGCAGATCTCGATCTGCTGGCCCGGGTGGTGCGAGCTGAGGCAGAGGGAGAACCCTATGATGGCCAAGTTGCTGTTGCTGCAGTGATTCTAAATAGGGTCAATCATCCTGAGTTCCCCAATACGATTGCTGGGGTGGTTTACGAGCCCTTGGCCTTTTCGGTGGTGGCCAACGGACAAGTGAATAAGCCTGCGAGTCAGAGCGCTGTGCAGGCAGCCCACTGCGCGTTAAATGGCTTGGATCCCTCTGGAGGAGCCCTGTATTTCTATAATCCAAGCAAGACCAAGAGCACTTGGATTCGTAGCCGAGCAGTACTTAAGACAATTGGGGACCACATTTTTGCTAGTTAGGAGTGGAGAGCATGTCCGAGGGGTTCAAGAAAGGTCTCATAAGCATACTCTTCGCATTTACTCTGCTTGGTGTGGGGTTTGCCGGTGGTCAGTACTATCTTCAGCGTCTCTATCAGAGACAGGTTGAGGTAGGCTATCGCCGCGCCTTAAGTGAGTTTGGTACCCATTTTCGCCAAATTGCAGATGAACTAGGTAAAGCCCGCCTTGCGGTCAGTGAGAAACAGCAGAGTCTAATTGCGGCTAACTTACGCCGCATTATCTATGCTGCCCAAGGAAACATGGGAGAATTACCCCTAGGGGAAATTCAGCTGGAACGGATCTCACGCCTTTTAGGCAACATCTATGAACAGACCTATCAATATGGGAGGGGCGATGTGGATAAACAAACGCTACAGAGCCTCTACGGACAGATTGAATATGTTAATCATGAGCTCGAACAGCTCCTTTGGCAAAAAGACCACGAATCTCCTTTGGTGTCTTGGACAGAATATCTCTCTACAGCAGTACTTGTTCCAGAGTTTATGCAGGCACTGACTGTGATTAACGATGGCTTAGAGGAGTTTCGTTCACCAGTTCAACAAGGAACAATTACTGGAGAGGATATTGGACGTGAGCAAGCTATAGAAACAGCTCGCATCTTTAGCGGACGTGGGGATTTGCGTTTTCAAGTGACAAACGAAACGAAGGGTAACATTCCTTCCTATACGGTGGAGGCCGTGGATGGAAAGATCCGCTATGTTGTGGAGGTTTCACAAAGGGGCGGAATGGTTCTTTGGATGACAGTCGTTTCAGACGATACAAGAGAGGCTACTCTAGGCGTAGAAGAAATCGTAGCAGAAGGGACACGCTTCTTGGAAGAAAGGGGGTTTAGCGATCTGCACATCACAGATGTGCAGATGCTACGAAATCGGGCAACCTTGACCTTTGTACCCAATCGCCAGGGAATCTTACGTTATGCGGAACCACTTAGGGTCCAGGTGAATGCTGCCGATGGGGAAATCATAGGTTTTTGGGCAACCTCGTTTTTCCTGGCCCAGAGCAGAGTACAATCGGAAATCGTGGTAGCAGAACAAATGGCCTGGAACCAAAGGGAAATGGTACGGGAAGGGGTTGAAATCTTAGATCGAAAATTGGCTTTAATCCAAAGCGAACAACAGGAGGAGGTACTCACCCAAAGGCTTGGCGTTCAGTATGAAGGGGACTTCTATCTAATTTATCTGAACGTAGAGACGGGCGATGAAGAACGTATGGTCAAGGTGAGTTCCCCGCAGTTCTTTTAGGACAAAGCCCGAATTTCCATCGCAATAATGCTGGCTCTCTCGTTTGGATCTCGTCGCGAGATTTCACCCGTTACAAGTAGCAAAGGCTCGTTGAAGATAATCTTGGCGTATTTTCGGTAGATATCCTCAAAGATCGTTACATCGATCAAGCCCCACTCATCTTCTAAAGTTAAAAAGACCACGGTTTTACCGCTGCGGGTAGGCGGTCTGTGCGGTCTGATTACAAGACCTGCCACGTCTACTGGGCCCTCTTGACAGACTCCCGCTGCTTGAGTCGTCAGCACTCTTGGGGGGAGCTTAGGGCGGAAAAATTCTAGGATATGCCCTTGGGCGGTCAGACTAAGGACAGAATACTCCCGAAGCCAACGATCGAAGGGAGTAAAATCTGGCATAGTATCTGTGGTAGGAGTCTCTAAAAAGAGGCTCCCTTGCTTATTTTGATACAGTTTCGGTAAATTCCAAAGTAAGGCCCTGCGATTGCCCGTAAAACAGTCAAAGGCACCTGCGAGAATTAGGTTTTCTGCTACATTTTTGTGAAGCGTTGTCCGGTAGATGAAATCTTGTACAGAGGAAAACCGACGTTCATTACGGGAAGATAAAATGGAGTCAAGAAAAGCTTGTTCCATTCCTTTCACTTGTTTTAGCCCAATGCGAATGGAACTTTGGTCTGCAGTAAACTCCGCCCCACTCGTATTAATATCTAGGGGGAGGATTTGAATACCGCGGTTTCGAGCTTGCACACAAAGTGTGTTTGGTGGATAAAATCCCATGGGTTGTTGATTTAAAAGTGCAGCGTAGAACTGGGCAGGATAATGTTCCAAGAGATAGGCAGTGCGATACGCTGTATCAGCAAAGGCTGCTGCATGGGCCTCGCAAAACCCATAGCCAGCATAACTCACCACATAGGAAAAGATAAGCTCGGCTGTTTCCTTATCTACCCCTCGCGTAATCGCTTTGGCGATAAAGTCTTCTCCGATTTGTTCCATTTCTCGTTGGGAACGAAATTTAGTCATGGCTTTACGGAGACGATCGGATTCGCCAGGGGTAAACCCCGCAATTTCCGTTGCGATTTCGATCACCTGCTCTTGATAAAGGACAACACCATAGGTTGGAGCTAGAATTTCCTCTAGTTTGGGATGAATGTAGATAACCTCTTCGCGTCCATGGCGGCGGGCGATAAAAGGATCCACCATATTGCCCTTAATTGGTCCTGGTC
>JAAYOK010000243.1 GCA_012520355.1 Bacillota bacterium
ACCACAGTGGGTACTGTGCCTAATGGGGCCATTGTCGAGCGTGAACTGGCAGGCTATGATTTCGGCGCCGATGGCATCCTTTCCCTGGTGCTCCTACAGCCTGATTTTACCACAGCCAGTCGCCTAGTCCAGGTCGTCAATGATGTCTATCAACAGAACATAGCTTGGGCCAGGGATCAAGGTACGGTGGAGATCCAGATTCCCCTAGCTTACACAGGTGATGTGGTCAGGTTCATCGCTGAACTTGAAGAGCTTCCCATCCGTCCCGATGCCAATGCTCGGGTAGTCATTAACGAACGGACTGGGACTGTGGTGATGGGTTCCCAAGTCCGGATCGCATCCATCGCCGTTTCCCATGGGAATTTGAAGGTTCAGGTGGGGCAAGAAGCGGGTGCAGAAGGAAATCTAGGTTTTGGTGGCGAACCAGCTGATGAGATGGAGCCAGTGTATCATCAATCAACGGTCCTTGGGGGCACACCCAATGTGCAGGATTTAGTGGATGCCTTAAATGCTGTGGGCGCTACACCTCGTGATATTATCGCTATTTTGCAGGCAGTGAAGGCTGCTGGGGCCTTGTTTGGCGATTTGATCATTATTTAGACTATTAGAGTAAAGGGGGAAACAGAGTGCGTGTAAATTGGGCACCTAATGATTTGGTCACCAACAAAGCACAGGAGTTAGCTGGGCGTAAGTCCACTTCACAGCGGGCTCTACAAGATGCTGCAGAACAATTCGAGGCTATTTTTCTTTATCAGCTCTTGGAGCAGATGCGACGCACTGTTCCCGAAAACGATTTACTCGGTGATCGGCGGGCTGAGAAAATATTTCAGTCCATGTTGGATCAGGAAATGGCCAGTACCTATGCCCAGACCCAGAGTGTGGGACTAGCCAAAATGATTTATGAGCAAATGTCTCGCTATGTTTCTGAGGATGATTAAAACTTTTTTAGCTCCACAAGACACTCTTGTGGAGCTAAGTTTTTGCAGGAGAATAAGGTCGAATCACGAATTGGTAAGGATGGTAAGGGGGTATGTGTGTGCTGTTTGCACGTAGTAGAGTCTTTTGGGTTTTGCTTGCTATTTTATTTTTTTGCGTGGATACAGCATCAGCCCTGGTCCAGATTTCGCCGGAGTATGTCACGGTCTCCTTGCCGAAAGCTGAGGGCCAAGTTTATAGTGTGAGTTATACCACAAGTCCCATGAAGGCTATCATTGACTCCAATCTTCCCCTGCCAGATCTTGAACTTACGGAGTCTATCCGTGATGTAGCCCTCAAAGATATCCGTCTGTCTGAGTTTGCTCAAGGCTGGCGTTTGGTACTGGATTTTAACTACCAGTTGCCACTGGGGGAGATTACCGAATCCGATGATACGTTTTCCCTCACTATGCCTAAGACCTTTGTGAATACGTCCAGGCGTATTGTGGAACGGGGCGTCATTTACGGTCATCAGCGCAGGGCTGACGTTTTTGGCCCCAATGTGGTAAACTTTTTGGAGATTGACTTGACCCAAAATTATGAAGTAAAACTGGCCTTAGCCCAAGACCGAATTTTCGGTTCTGAACAGGTGAGTAGTATTGCTAAGCGGACTGGGGCCATTGTGGCCGTCAACGGTGCTTTCTTTGCTGGAACTGGTAGACCCTTAGGTCTATTTATGGTCGATGGGCAACTGATGAGCGAGCCCTACGCCAAGCGTACTGCCTTAGGTATCGGTCCTCAACTGGCTTTGATGGATCAGGTGGACCTTGAGGCCACGGTCACGGTGTGGACCGAAGCCGGTCCGGTAAGAGCCCTCATCCATGGGCTAAACCGTCCCCGGCTCCAAGATGAGCTCATCTTGTATACGAATCATCATGGAACGAAAACGAATACCAATGCCTGGGGCCAGGAAATTGTGGTCAGCGATGGCGTGGTAACCCAGATTCAAACAGGTAATAGTACCATTCCTCCCGATGGGTTTGTACTTTCGGCCCATGGTCTACAAAGGGAGTTCTTGGGCAAACTAGAGATTGGTGATCCCGTTGAGGTCTCCTTCCAGCTCCATCCCGCCTGGGATGAACTGGGTGTGGACCAGATCATTGGGGGAGGTCCTCGCTTGGTCCGAGATGGTAAACTTTACATTACAGGTGAGGAAGAACGTTTCCAAGACGATATCCTGGTGGGGCGTGCGCCAAGAACTGCCATTGGTATCACGGCTGATCAGAAGCTCTTACTGGTGACAGTAAATGGACGACAGCCCAATATTAGTGTTGGCATGACCCTCAGTGAACTTGGAAATCTCTTAATCGACTTGGGAGCGCAGCAAGCCATGAACTTAGATGGGGGCGGCTCCACGACCATGGTAGTAAGGAACCTGATCCTCAATTTGCCTTCGGATGGTAAAGAGAGACCTGTGGGTAATGCTATAGTCATCGTAGCAGGTACGAGCCCTTGATGCTATTCAAGGGTAGCCCTCGGCCAGATGACGAAGGGACAGAAGGGGTGGCTTGATGCGTAAATTCTTTTTACGAATGAATACC
>JAAYOK010000244.1 GCA_012520355.1 Bacillota bacterium
ACCCATCGGAGGGCATGCTGCGTTTGTTGATGTGGGTCGAATTTTACCCCAGATGGCCAAGACGCAGTATCCGGCCCATGCCTTTGCAGTTGCTTTGTATGTTGAAAGCGGCATCCGGGCGGTTGAAATCGGCTCTCTCCTCTATGGACGAGATCCGGAGACGGGAGAAGATGGCCTTTCTGATCTGGAGCTTCTTCGCTTAACGATCCCTCGCAGGGTCTACACCGACAATCATATGCGCTATATTGCAGATTCCATTGCCCGAGTCTATGCCCAGAGGGACCAAATCAAGGGGATCGCCTTTGAGTATGAACCACCAATTTTGCGTCACTTTACAGCACGTTTTCGCCTTGTAGACTAAGAATTGAGGAGGTAGTATATGACTAACGAAGCACAAAGATGGGATTTAGATGGCATTTTCCCTGGAGGAAGTTCTTCCCCCCAGTTACAAGAAGAGCTCGCTCTAGTCCGGGCCAAGACAGAGACCTTAAAGGATCAGGTTGCAGCTTTAGATGCAGATTTAAGTCTTGAGGAGCTAAAGTCCCTTGTGGATAATATGGCTGATGTCCAGGTCTATCTTGGTGAGTGCCGGGCTTTTGTGGGTTGCCTCACGGCACAAGATGTACATGACAAAAAAGCCAACCTACTCCAGGGTGATCTAGGTCAGATCGCCGCTTCCTTGGCAGGGGTCTTAACTGCCATCGATCAGATTTTCGTCAGTATTCCTGAGGAAACGTGGCAAGCCTTTCTTGAGGATGAGGAGCTCAAAGGTTTGAGCTTCCCATTAAACGAACGAAGAGCGGTGGCCCAGACCAAGATGAGTCCGGAGCTTGAAACCTTAGTAACCGATCTTGAAGTCGATGGGTACCATGCTTGGTCCCAACTCTATTACACGATTGTGGGCGACATGTCCATCGAGGTCGAGCTGGATGGAGAAAACAAGACGCTATCCATGGGGCAGGCGGCAAATCTGCTGTCGAATCCTGATCCCAATTTGCGCCAGGACGTATTCCAGAAGTATGAGAAGGCCTGGGCCGAAAAGGCTGAGCTGTTTGCCAGTACCTTGAATCATCTTGCGGGCTTTCGGATCAACCTTTACAAGAATCGGGGCTGGGATGATGTCTTAGCGGAGCCACTCCAAAGAAATCGTATGGAAAGAGCAACCCTAGATGCCATGTGGGGAGCCGTCGAGGGCGGTAAGTCCCATCTCGTCAAGTTTTTAAAGCGAAAAGCTGAGCTGCTTGAGCTGGATCAAGTGGCCTGGTATGACCTAAACGCTCCCCTTGGTGATGCGGGTCGAGAGATTCCTTTTGCCGAGGCCCAGGATTTTGTGGTGGGACAGTTTAGGAAGTTCAGTCCGGAGATGGCCGATTTCACCCAGCGGGCCCTTGATTTACGCTGGGTTGAAGCGGAGAACCGGGGAGGCAAGCGTCCTGGGGCTTTTTGTACCTCCCTTCCCAAGAGTAAGGAATCAAGGGTCTTTATGACCTACTCCGGCACCATTGATAGCTTGGGAACCCTCGCCCATGAGCTGGGCCATGCCTATCACGGGTATGTGTTGAAGGATATGCCTTTGTTCCTGAGGCGCTACGCCATGAATGTGGCTGAAACCGCATCCACTTTTGGGGAACTCTTAGTGGTGGATGGGGCGATTGGGGCTGCGCAAAGTCCCCAGGAGAAACTTGGGATCTTAGAGGATAAAATTGGGCGCAGCGTCGCCTTCTTTATGGACATTCACTCGCGTTTTCTCTTTGAAACCCGTTTTCACGAGGCCAGGAAGCAGGGGCTCGTCAGCTCGGATCAGTTAAACCAGCTAATGCTTGAAGCCCAAAGGGAAGCCTTCTTAGATAGCCTGAAGGAATATCATCCCCATTTCTGGGCATCCAAGCTCCACTTCTACTCAACGGGCGTTCCTTTCTACAACTTCCCTTATACCTTTGGCTACCTGTTTAGTGCCGGCGTCTATGCCAGGGCCAAGGCAGAAGGGCAGAGCTTTGCAGGGGACTACGCCAATCTCCTTCTGGATACAGCTCGCATGTCGGTGGAGGACTTGGCGCGCAAACACCTAGGTGTAGATTTGACCAAACCCGATTTCTGGGAGGCCGCTGTAAAACTGGCCACCGATGATGTTGAGGAGTTCTTAGAACTTACCAAGTAGGAAAAGGGGCCTCGGCCCCTTTTTTCTGAAGAAAAGGCCATGGTCAAGGATGACAGAAAGGATGGGTTGAGGTGCAAAGAAACCGTTATCGCCGTTTTGGTTTGCTTGGCTACCCTTTAGGCCATAGCCTCTCGCCCTGGATCCACCAGAGGATCATGGAGATTGCAGGAATCCCAGGGGAGTACAAACTCTATCCCCTTAAGCCAGAGGAATTGGCTTCGGATCTCCCCAAGCTCCTGGCAAGCCTAGATGGTTTAAACTGCACCATACCGTATAAGGAGTCCATCATACCCTATCTCCAGGGCTGCGCTCCCTGTGCCGCCGCGTATGGTGCGGTGAACACGGTCCACGGACGGGTAGGATATAATACTGATGGCATCGGTTTTGCTGCCTGCGAAGTGCCCTTAAAGGGACGTAGCGTATGCATTTTAGGAGCAGGGGGCGTAGCCCGGGTCTTCGCCCTGGAAGCTGTTCGGGCAGGAGCTCGGGAGATTTCGATCCTGGCCCGTACACCCCAGAGGGCCGAGGCTCTGGTGCAGGATGTCAAAGCCCATGGTTATTCCAATATCCTGGCGCTTGGCCTTGAGGCAGGACCAGTGAACTGCGATGTCTGCCTCAATGGTACCCCAGTGGGTATGTGGCCCAAGGTGCGGGGTCTTCCAGCAGAGAACCAAGAGCTCAAAGTAGGAGAAGGGGTCTTCGATGGCATCTATAATCCTACTGCAACGCGCTTTTTGCTCCAGGCCAAAGGACAAGGAATTTGGGCCAAAGGCGGACTCCAGATGCTCTTTGAGCAGGCCTTGGCGGCCCAGAAGATCTGGAATCCCGAGGTGGACTTCCAGGCTTGGTCGTCAGAACTCGCTGCGCTCAAAGGAGGCTTAGCCAGAGAAGTCTTGCGCCAAAGCCCGATTAAACTCGTCCTCAGTGGGTTTATGGGTAGCGGTAAGAGTACCGTGGGGTCTGCTTTGGCCAAAGCTTTGGCTTTGCCCTTTGTGGATCTCGATGAATCCATCGTGGAGGTAGCAGATCAGACCATCCCTGAGATTTTCCAAACCCAGGGGGAAGCGTCCTTTCGCAAGCTGGAGCGGGAGGTTTTTTTGGCAGAACTTAAGCGCCCTGAGGCCCTGGTGCTAGCCGCAGGTGGCGGCACATTAGTGCAGGAAGGTATGGAGGATATCTTGGGGGAAAATAGGGCACTTGTCATCTATCTTGATGTTTCCCTACCAACGGCCATAAAGCGAGTGGGGCACGATCAGGGGCGTCCGATGCTCGGCAGTGGCTTGGCAGAGACCGAAGCCCTCTATGTTTCTCGCAGACCCAGCTATGAAAGCTACGCGGATTTAAAGGTTCCAGCAGAGGGCGATCTCGCCCAGATTGTTCATCAAATCATGTCTGCCTTTGAGTGGCATGGTTAGGAGGGTTGTCATGGCCTCAAGTTGGGGAGAACAATTACGGATTACTCTTTTCGGAGAGTCGCATGGTAAAGCCATCGGTGCAGTCTTGGATCACTTGCCTCCAGGTGAAAGGGTGGATCTTGACAAAGTCCAAGCTTTCTTAGACCGGCGGGCACCAGGGCGTTCCCCTTGGTCGAGCCCGAGACGGGAAGGGGATACCTTTTCGATTCTATCTGGCATGTATCAGGGGAGGACAACGGGTACGCCCCTCTGCATCGTTATGGAAAACAGGGATGCCCGTTCCTCTGATTACGAACCCGAGGTAACGGTACCACGGCCGAGTCATGCCGATTTCACCGGGCAAGTTCGCTACCGGGGTGCCGCAGATCCGCGGGGTGGAGGACACTTTTCTGGCCGTTTGACCGCCCCCCTCTCTGCAGCAGGAGCAATTTGTCTGCAGATCTTAGGGCGGAAGGGCATTGAAATCTTTACTCGCATTGAAGAGCTGGGAGGAATTTCGGATCAAGAGTTGGACACCGCCAATTTGGATCTGGAGGCTCTGCGAGCTCTGGCTGGGAAGGAACTTCCCGTCTTGGCTGATGACTGCAGGCAGGAGATGATTCAGGCAGT
>JAAYOK010000031.1 GCA_012520355.1 Bacillota bacterium
ATGATTGTTCGGGCCTCTACCACATGCGAAAGAAGTAGCAAGAAACCCAGAACAAAGCACAAAAGTATAGGCTTCTTCACGTTCTCAGTCCTGTCTGAGAAAAATCAAAAACGCCGTAGAACCAATGTATTACCACTTACACCCACGATTTCCAGGGGAAACTCTGTCCAGGAAGCTTCGCTCATTTCACCTGCCAAGTAGGCGGCTGTACGTGAGGTAGACACTTCTAGTTCGCCTCGATCCTCTGCGAAGCTGCGGATGACAACATGTCTCACACTACGCATACTCTGGAGCCGGTCTTTTATGATGGTTAATTCGGAGTAGTTGATCCCATGAACCTCCAAGTACAATTGGTTGCTTTCACTCAAGACACGTTCTGTCATTGCATCTAAGAGAAATTCTGTCATCCGCTCCGCCGCACCTTGTAGGGCCATTTCACTGGCTGCATCAAAGGTGAGATGCTGCCCAGTTTCTGTAACGCTGTGATCTGCAAGCACTCGGCCGGTGGCCAGATGGATGATCTTCGCTGCCACCGTTCCCTGATTCGAGATCATTCCATGTAAGTTGGCAAGACTACGGGTTTGGGCGGAACCAAGGATGACAAAATCCACGTTGTAGTTTCTCGTGAGCTGCCCAAGGCTACCAGCATCGCCTGCTAAGGCACGTGAAAGACTTCGTTCGTCCACCCGGTATCCACTGTCGCCCACGTTCACCACAGAAAAGCCATACTGAATGAACTGTTCAGCAATGATCCGCTCTGGCAGCGAATGGGGACGGTGCTCACCATGGACCATCTCTGGAATCAAAATGGCTAAACGGGGATCGCCCCTCCGCATGATCTCAAGAACCAAGGCGTCTAAATCGTTCTCTATTCGCTCTTTTTGCACCATCATGCGCAAAACGACAACAACAAATCCATCCCGGATGGAGTGCTGCTCTAGTACATAGGAAGAAACGTAGCCTGAAGATTTGGCCAGGATTGTATCTTCTACCAAACCAGCTGCTTGAACCAGAGTATAAGACTCAATGTAGCTACCAAGCGCCTGTTCAACTCCGCGCCGGAGGGCATCTTCGATGGCTTCGTCCATGGCTTGAACTGGAGCATCCTGGATCACGGCAAACCCCTGGGCCACGACCTCCACATGTTCGGCGGCCTGGCCACTGGCTGTGCAGAGGAGAAGGAAAAATAAGCAGACGACGATCTGGGCCATTCGCTGTTTCACTGCTTCACCTCTTCCTGCCTACGCACCAAGTCATGAAACAGGTCTACGTAGGCCTCCTCATTTGGATACAAAACCATGGCTAAGGCTGCCAGATCAAAGATCAGTTCAGGCAGTTCCATGGCCTGGAAAACCTCAAAAATGAGCATGATGTCTTGGTGTGAGAAGGTTTGAAAAAAGGCTGCATCACTGGACCCTCGATTTTGTGCCATACTATGTCCTGCAAGTAAGACACAAAAAAACTTCACGCCGTAGCGTGAAGTCGCAGACAGACTCTTTGATAGGATGATTTACTTCTCGGCCAACCTAAGGCCGAGCATCTTAGCATAGCGGAGGACCTCTTCATACTCCCTCTGGGATAATCTCCGGTTCAACTCTGGATAGATGTAGGCCTTGTGGCTCGGGTGGTACTGGTCCATTACGTTAACTAAGGTCCTTGGCGAAAGCTCCATCTTGATGAAATCCAAGATGTGTTTGCTCTCCTCAAGGCCACCTGGCAAGACAAGATGGCGAACCAAGAGTCCCCTCTGGGCCACTCCCTCTTCATTGGTCTCTAAGCCCCCCACCTGACGATCCATTTCCATAAGCGCTGCCCGTGCCCGAGAGAAGTAGTCTCTAGCGTCAGAATAGTCCTGGCCCCACTCGAGGGAACTGTATTTTAGATCAGGCATATAAATGTCGATGATGCCCTGGAGCAACTGGAGGGTCGTGGTTTTTTCATAGCCACCGCAGTTATAAACGAGAGGAATTCTAAGTCCTTCTTGGGCTGCAATGAACACCGCCTCAAGGATCTGAGGCACATAGTGCGTAGGTGTAACCAAGTTGATGTTGGAGCATTCATGGCGGTTTTGAAGGCTCAGCATGATCTCTGCCAGTTCCTTACTGGTGATGGTGGAACCCTGGCCCCCAAAACTCAGGTCATGGTTTTGGCAGTACACACAGCGAAGATTGCAGTGGGCAAAAAAGATGGTGCCAGACCCATTTCTCCCTACCAGTTCTTTCTCTTCGCCAAAATGGGGACCAAAGCTGGACACCTTAAGCGCGGCATCGGCCTGGCAGTATCCCCTCTCCTTGGTGCGATTGACGTGGCATTCCCGGGGACAAAGAGCACACTCTGTTTTCTGTTCCTGGGCTCGAGCAACTTTTTCCTCAAACTGTTCCCCAGTAAGCTGAAGGTAACTGACTTGATACTCCACTTGCTCACCTCATCTCTCATGGCCCAGCAAGAGCCAGGCGATTTTGGGAATCATTCCACATACCAATTCGGAATCCCTTTTCTACCCTCAGGTGCCAATAAAGACGGAGACAAAAAATGAGGCACTCGGTAGGAATACCAAATGCCTCACTTCATGTATTGTGACTAGTTACTTAAAGCATCCTGCATTGCATTGATTAAACCTTTTGACGTGATGGTTGCACCTGTAACTGTATCCACATTGATACTATTGGCGTCAAGGATTTTCCCGACCATGGTCTCTAAAGCACCGCTCGCAATGGCCGGGGTGTCTTGGTGAGAGAGAATGGTGATTTCCGTAATCTTGCCTGCCTCAACAGTGACTTCAACCTTCATCTCACCACCAAAGGACATGGCGCTACCGCTAAATGTTCCATCGGTCAAAACGATATCCGTCGTGGCAGCGGTTTCTGGGCGTAGGCCAAACTTCTCGGTTAAGACCACTTGTTGGCCAGCTAAACGACCGAAAACGATGGGAGCTGTGACACCATTACCAGAAGAAATATGAGTTCCGTGGAGACCGCCTAACATTTCTCCAGCTGCAAAGAGGCCAGGAATGGCGCTACCGTTTGTATCAAGCACCCGGCCATTTAAGTCGATGGACACACCGCCTAGAGTAAGTAGACCGAGGGGGCGTAGCTTAGCTGCATAAAATGGTGCGGTCTCGATCTTAACGTTGAGAGGCGTTTTCCCGAAATCTAGGTCTTCTCCAGCATCAACGTAGGAGTTGTACGTCTCGATCGTCTGGGCAAAGACATCTGGATCGAGGCCAATCTTGACTGCCAGTTCCTCGATGGTATTGGCCGAAGCAATTTCGCCATCAGCAATTAGAGCATTGATATTAGAACGATTGTTTGCTTGGTTGATAGCATCATCAAAGACCTCAAACATGACGGAACCAGGTTGTACTCTCAGGGCGTGTTCACGAGATTTTTGGGTGGCTAACTCATTAACAAAGCGCTTACCCTCGGAGTTGATATAAAGACCACCAAAGAGTTCGGAGCGAACATAGACCATTTGGATCTGTCCATTGCTGCGCTCAAATCCATAGTTATAGGTGGGGACATATTCCATATTCACTAAATCTGCCCCTACTTCCCGAGCCATGCGATGTCCGTCCCCTGTGGAACCTGGGGCTACGATCATGAGCCAGTCTTCAGAACCTGCTACGTACTTTTCGAGCATGGCTGGATTGTTACCGAAACCACCTGTGGCCAAAATCACACCATGTTCCGCATAGAATTCTTGTAGCATACCGTTACCGTCCACGGCCATGACACCGATAATCCTACCACTCAGTTCGTCTTGAATCAGGCGAATCGCTTGTGTTGTGGTGTGAATGGTAATGTTATCGTAGGTCTCAAGTTTCTTAAGTAAAGCGACCAAAACAGCAGAAGTCCCGTCAATTGTACCCGCCTTATACGTTCTCGGTACACTGTAGAGGGTATGTTCTGGCGCAAAGACTGCTTCCGTAATCCCCAAGCCCAATTCATCCACTAACCAGTCAATGGTTGGACCAGCTAAGTTGCAGTAGTGCATTAAGAGCTCTGGATCGACCTTGAAATCGCCCCACTCGAGCTCAAAGAGGACAACCTATACAAGTTAGACAAAACACGGACTATGATTTACTCCATACTTTTTGTCGGTAGCCTTCTGATTGTATTTCGAGTCATACCCTATTTGCTGGGGACTCTGATCATCACACTTACTTTGCTCGTCATGGATAGAAAATCCCTACAAAGAGTGAACTATCCTCTCCTGGCAACCTTTGCTGCCTTTTTCGTCTTTAGCGGCAATATGGCACGCATACCCGCGATGAGTGAATTCTTTTCCAAGATTCTTCCCATGAATACATTGCTTTTTGGCATCCTCTCCTGCCAGTTTATTAGTAATGTGCCAAGTGCAGTTTTGTTGTCGCATTTTACCCATGACTATCAGGCACTTCTGCCTGCGGTGAATATCGGCGGATGCGGGACGTTAATTGCATCCTTGGCGAGTCTCATCACCTTTAGTGAGTTTAAGAAGCATAATCCAACGGAGGTCAAATCTTATTTAATTAAGTTCACTATCATCAACGTTTCGTTTGTGATCATTCTCTATTTAATGGAAATCCTGATAGCCTAAGCCAAACCTTTGATTTTGGTGACCGCCTCCGAACTATAGGTGGTGATTACCCGCACAAAGCCATGGAATAAGGCGTTCACCTCTGGATCTCCTGTATCAACCAGCAAGGGACGACCTTGTAAAGTATCCAGTTTATTGCGAGTGGCCACGATCAGGATATTCTCTTTGCCAACCTGTTTGATGACCTCAGCACTAATTTGCTGGTTACCGCGCCCAAAGACATAGCCTTGGTTGCCAATGACGGTAACAACAATCTTAGCCGGTTTGTCTCGGATTAGATCCAAGAGTTCTTGTTCGTTCACATCTGTCGCGACGAGCTTTTCATCTCGCACCACGTCAATTCCCAAGAGAGTATTTGGTAGGTCTAAAACCTCCATAATGGGACTCAGGGAGCTACCGGAACCAATGATGTAAAAGGTCCCAGGATTGTCCTCCATATCCTCCACGATTCGTTCCGCAATACCCAACAAAATCTCCCGCTCCGGCGCTTGATTACCCCCTGATTTCGTCATTTGAATCAACTCAGGATCTAGGGGGATTTTCATCAAGCCATAGAGCCTCGCAGTGACAACCCCTCCTCGGAAGGCTTCTTCGTCGATGTCCATGACTTCTCCGTCAACAAGCTCCAGCTCTGCACCGGAGAAAAACTTCAACATGAGCTGGCCCGCTGCTTGGGGATGACTGGCAAAAACCCCGGAATGGATCTTCACTCCAGCTGGAATGCCAAGCACAGGAATTGCAGTTTGGATCACCTGGGCAATATTTCGCGCCGTACCATCTCCCCCTGCAAAGCATAGCAAATCAACGTCTGCATCTAACATCTCTTTAGCCGCGGCCAGCGTATCCTCGGGCGTGGTCTGGGCACCAATCTCGCCTAAGACCGTCGTTTGAAATCCGAGTTCTTTTGCTAAATCTTCCCCCATGGCCCCGGGGTAGGTATAGACTTCAAGTTGAGGGCGAAGTGGCAAAAGCTCATGCAAAGCACGCCTAGCCTTACTATTAGCCTCAGGAACTGCGCCTAAGCTCAGAGCCTTCTGCAAGGTCTCTGCTCCATCTGTACCCTTGAGACCAACCCGTCCACCCATGCCTGCGATAGGATTAATAATCAAGCCTAGTTTCATGTTTTCCGCCTTTCTAACTCTTCTTCACGAACCACCCAGCAAATCTTTTCGTCTAGTCTTCTTAGTCACCAGAACGTTAACTCCTCTAAGGACACAGGGAGACCGTATAAAAGGAAACGATAATTGACAGTAATTATAAAAACGCTATGATAGGGTTGACCTAGCATCAGATGGAAAGTCTTGGTACGGAGGTGCACTTGGACCATGCCCGAGGTGTACAAACAAGAGTATTGACCCAAGACCCCTAGTAGATGGCCTCTGCTAGGGGTTTTTGTATCAATGAGCACTATTCGAATGGTATGTTTTCAACCTGCTCTCCCTGGATGGGCTCTCCCCGTACGACCAAGACTCCGTTGGCCAGATACGAGTTAAACTGCACCGGCAAGCCTTGTCCCTGGGCAAATTCTGCGGTATCTTGCAGATGATAATGAAGATGGGGTTCGCTGGAGTTACCACTATTGCCGCAAAGGCCCAAAAGATCGCCTTGGTGCACAAAATCCCCAGGTTTAACTACGACACTCCCCAGCTTAAAGTGGGCGAGGAAGGAAAATTCCCCATTTTGGTGATCAAGAATCACGTAATTCCCCATAGGTTGATCTGGATTCATGTTGCCCGGTTCATTATCTGGAACCCCAGCTTGGACCGTGACAACGACTCCGCCGCCGGGAGCGTAGATGGGTAAGCCATAGGCATAATAATCCTCATTGTGTAGACCAGAGTTTGTAAAGCTTCTCCCCTCTCTAGAAACGACAAAGTCATAGGCGAAACGCTGCGAACTGTCCGTAGCATGGTAGTTTTGGTCTAGGCTGCGGCCACCCCAAAACACATACCACTCCCCAGCAAAGGGCAAGCGGAGGTCTGTCTTGGTGACATAATCAAGGAACTCACTGGGAGCTTCTTGTTGCAGGGGAAAAATCTGAAGGCCTCCAATCCTACCCACCTCATCATAAGCCCACTGAAAGACCATGTACATCTCATCCTCGGGAAGACGCCGAACTCCTTGGTAGACCTGCCAACCCTCATGGGGAAAAACTTCTTCGTAGATGGCTTCCCATGTTCTTCCCAGGGTCATGAGTTGCTCGTAGAAAATTTGAAACGCAGCATAAAAACCGAAGACTTGCTGCAACTCGGGGGTAAAATTCTCCCATAGTTCCGCGAGTTCCCCAGCTAGGAACGTCTCCGTCAGATCACGCCCCCTCAGTTCCCCAGCTGATGAGAGCTCCAAACAGGACAAGATCAGGATCAACACTACCAGGATACGAACAACTCTTTGCATTCTACGGCCTCCTCGATTTGTGGTTTCCACTTGGTTTAGTTCACCAAAGTACTAGATTTTTCTAAGAGTGAAGCTGGGATGGGTCTTTCCATTTCCCAGACAATACTAATGGGCTTCGAACCATGATGAGAATCATAATGGGCCTTACCCAAAAAGTAGAAGGCGGAAGTAATCTGGCCTCTCACCAACTCCTTTTGTTCCCGCACAAAGAGCAAGACAGTGGTCTTGGTCCGGCGCTGGTTAAGATAGCGAACACCCGTGGGCGACTTCTCCGAAGTTCGGCTCTGGGACTGCCAATGAAAGAGTCTATCACTAATGGCGTAATCCTCATACTGCGTATCTGGTGAAAAGGATTTATCGGACTTATCCAAGGTGACAAAAAAGATATCGGTGTTCTTATCTTCTAGATATAGTACCCCTTCTCGGAAAGGTCGCATTACACTTGCACTATGCTCACCTAGGGCTGCTAAGACTTGATTGGTACTGTAGCGGGCATAGAGTTCGAGGGGGAAGGGATAGTCCACTTCGACTTTTTCGCCGAGAAACTCGATATGGTCACGGTTATAGGCTAAGAGTTCCAGAATCTCCTTAAAAAGGATGGAGTTATCCTCTCGTAGACGCTGGAGATAGCCAAGCAGATCACCTTCTGCATCCCGATTCCAAACGGAGTAATGAAACATGAGAAGCATCTTCTCTTCTTCTACTGAAAGTCCCTGAAGCGAATAGCTCGGGCGATTTAGATAAGCCAACAAAAAGTCAATCCACTCCCGTGAATCAATCTGCATGACCCAGCCCAGGGCGCGCCTTAGTTGGGGCTCTACGTGGTAGTCTCGAAGGAGACCTGCAGCATGGCAAAGCTCATAGAAGCTGGAACGGCGGTAGATTGTGATGGGTTCTAGATCATAGTAGTGTAAGAAGTTAGCAAGGTTTAGCGGCCGATGGCTCTCACTGGCAAAGGCTCTAATCATGGCAAGGAGGCGCCTGCGTCCTAGTTCTGTCTGACGGAGGTTTTCCAGGATATGTTCTTCCGCTTTCCGTTCGAGCTGAATGAAACATCCCCTCGGAAGTGTGGGAAAACCTTGGTCCAACTCTTCCCGCACACTGTGTCGCGTGGGACCTAGTAAAGCCCGAAACTTGCGTTCGAAACTGTATTCTTTGTTGGAACGACCAACAAAATCTAAGACTGTGAGGATCTCCTTATCATCTGTGATGCGTAAGCCGCGGCCGAGTTGTTGAATGAAGACTGTTGGAGACTGGGTAGGCCGAAGAAAAAGGATGGTATTCACATCAGGAATATCCACTCCTTCATTATAGAGGTCGACAACAAAGATGAATTGAATCTCACCCCGCTCGAGCCTCCTCTTGGCTCCCCTCCGCACTTCAGGCGGTGAAGAGGCGTCAAGGCTCATTGCTTTGAACATGCCCCGGTTGAAACTACGGGCCATAAAGGCCGCATGTTCCTGGCTGACGCAAAACCCCAAGCCTTTGATCTGCCGCAAGTCTGTACAATAGGTCTTAATGGCCCTTACGATCGTGCCGACCCTACGCTTATTATCAAGATAAAGACTATTCAGCTCGCTGATGTCATAGCCACCAGCACTCCATTTGAGATCCGCTAGATCCACGTCATCAGATACCCCAAAATAGTGAAAAGGGCAGAGCAAACCATCTTCGATGGCCTTAGTGAGGCGTATTTCACTGGCTATTCGGAAGTTGAAGTACTTGGTGATATCTTCACCATCCAAGCGTTCTGGCGTGGCTGTGAGTCCTAACAGGAGATCGGGCCTAAAGTACTCCAGCAGTGTATCGTAGGTTGTCGCCGAAGCATGGTGGGTTTCATCGATGATGATGAAGTCAAAGTAATCTGGTGCAAACTGCCTAAACTTCTCACCCGCAGCTAGAGTCTGGATCGAGGCAAAGAGATGATTGTGTTTACTTGGAACATAGTCTCCCACCCAGAGATCGCCGAAGTTGTTGTCTTTGAGAACTCCGCGGAAGGTATCCACACTTTGCTGCAAAATCTCCTGGCGGTGGGCCACGAAAAGTAGTTTGCAATTGGGGTTTTCGGCGTAGTAACGCTTAAAGTCAAAGGCGGCCACCACTGTCTTGCCTGTGCCAGTAGCGGCCACAACCAGATTGCGTCTGGAGTGGTGCACTTCCCGTTCGACTTGGAGCTGATCGAGGATTTGCTGTTGATAATTATGAGGCCTAATGTCAAAATAGGTGGTCAGGCCAGGCTCCTCGCGGCTCAACTGCAGGGCTCTTTGTAAGCGTTTGCGGTGTAAATCTTGGCTTGGGTCAAAGGCCTCAAAATCCGGTGAGTTCCAGTAGGTCTCGAAGGTGGCCTTGTACTTTTCCATAATTTCCCGTGATGTGGGTTCAGAGATTTTGAGGTTCCACTCTAGTCCGTCCGTTAAGGCCGTCTTGGACATATTGCTCGAGCCAATATAGGCGGTACTAAATCCGGTCTCCCGCTGAAAGTAATAGGCTTTGGCATGTAAGCGAGTGCGTTTCGTCTCGTAGGAGATTCGCACCTGGGTGTGGGGAAGCCGCGCTAGGGCTTCCACTGCCTTGTAGTCGGTGGCCCCCATGTAAGAAGTTGTGATCACGCGCAAAGGTTTTCCTGCCGCAGTGTGTTCTCTGAGAGCGGGCAAAAGCAAGCGCAGGCCAGAAAACCGGATAAAGGAGATCAGAAGATCGATTCGATCAGCGGAACTAATTTCTTTGATGAGTTCGGTGTAAATCCGTGGTTCCGATCTGGCTCCCGTGAAAAGGGAACTATGGGCCACCGATGTCAAAGGTGCTAGATAGCCTGGCTTTCCTGAGTGTTGAATGGATCGCAGTAAGGCGTTTTCTTGGACGAGAAAATCGTAGAGTTCGTGGTCGTCGAGCTCTTGGGCAAGTTGGGCGATGATGCCATTGACCAGTGCCATTTGCTCTTCTACGGTCTCCGTACTGGATTGGTAATAACGCAGAGCGATCTCCAGAACGCTCGCCAAGTACGAGGCAAAAACCTGACTGGCCTGTACTCCATCCATTTGTTCCTTTTTGATCTCAAGCTCAGCCTGGGCTTCAGCGAGGCTAGAACTTAAGGCGTGATTAATCACGCTCTCGTAAAGGCCTTTCTTGACAACCATCATACCACCCCAATCTAGAGCTCACTTGCTCGGACCACTTGGTTTCCTCCCCTTTCCTTGGCTTTGTACAAAGCACGGTCGGCCAAGGAAAATAGTTCGGTCGTCGTTAGGGACGGATCAGGAATGAGGGATGCTACACCAAGACTCACCGACGAGCTCCGGGTTACACCGCTACAAGTGATGGTGAGCTCTTGGATCTTCGCTCGTAATGACTCAGCCACCTTGGCTGCCCCAACCTCCGGTGTGTTTAGCAAGATAAAGGCAAACTCGTCCCCCGCTAGACGTGCCGCTGTATCACCAGGGCGCCTGGCGGTTTCGTGCAGGATGCGAGCAAGCTGCTTAAGGTATTCGTCGCCAATCAAGTGTCCGTGCTCATCATTAATTTCCTTGAACTTATCTACATCGATAATGATCAGACTCAAGGGTTGCTGGGCCCTCTGGCAAAGTCGCCAGCCTTGAGAGAAGATAGTATCGAAACCCCTTCTGTTAGGAATCTGGGTGAGTTGATCGGTCACCGCTAGTTTTTCCAGTTCTTCGTTGGCACCCTTGAGCCGCTCATTGACCAAGGCGAGTTCTTGGGTTCTAGCGACCACTTTCTCTTCTAGAGCTTGGTTGAGTTTCTTTAATTTCACCACAAATAACAGGGAGATGGAGGAAATCGCCAGAAGTGCAATAACCACCGCGGTGGCCACCACCCAGAGAATCTGCTCTTTCGTTACATAGATAACGTTCTTACCGCGCCAATGAGCCAGAATCTGATCGAGAGTACCATCGGCCTTCATGTCCCGAAGTCCCTCGTTAATCTCTGCTAAGAGCTGATCATTTCCCTTTTTGACGGCGATATGGGAAAAACTCGTGTCTAGGGGTTCCTTGGCAACCTGGATCCCCTCCATCCTACTGTGGGCCAAGGCATACTCGCCAATCCAGCGATCTAAAACCAGGCAATCAAGAGCCCCCGCCTGCAAGAACTCAAAACCCTGAGTAGCAGTGGGTATGATCACAATCTCCACACCCTCCGTTCCCTCCAGGAGTTCATATCCGTGGCCTCCTGCCTCCACCCCCACGCGCATGCCTTCTAGATCGGTTGCGGTCTGGATACGGGGATCATCGTGTCGCCTGAAGATGACAAATTCTGATGGTAGCAGTGGATCAGAGAAGGAGAACGAGCGCTCCCGGGCAGGATTTTGGTTGATTTGAAGCACAGCATCGGCTTGACCCACCAAGACTAAGGCTTGGCCTCTAACCAGTCCATAGCTCTGACTTCAATCGGACGTTCCATCTTCTTGCCTAGCGCTTGGGCTATGTCTACCACCACGCCTTTAGCAACACCATTGTCTTTATAGGCGATGGGTACTAACTCCTCATTTACTAAAAAAAGGAGTGGTTTCTGTTCCTCAGCCATTCCCAGGCTGGATAAGAGAAAAAGCATCGTTAACACAAAAAAGAAGCCTAAGACCCGCCGAGCCACAGACGACCCCTCCCCCCCAATACGAATCACCCATTCCTAATCCAATAAGTTGGACAAACTCCAGGAAATCCCTGTTTCATATTTTCACGGGGTAGCCCTGGTTTTAAGTAGTAGCGAACGTCAGGGAAGGGAGATCAAGAAGTGGCAAGCCCTGCTCTTAAAAGCGAGGCTTGCCACTTTCTGGATTATACGAAGCATCGTAACTTACTGATCAAGTCCAAGTTCCAAGGCGATCCCGTCCCAATCTGTGTACGTTTGACCTGACTCGAAGTCAAAGGGCTCTGTTTCCAAGTAATAGTCCCCGGCATCCACCAGATCGTTGCGGTTCACATCGATCCAGGCGATCAAACGGTGTTTCCCGCCCTGTGGTAACGTTAACGAGTAGGGACCACCCTTAGGCAGGATAGCTGTTTCCCCGGTAGCAATCACCTTGTTTCCCATACGTTCCCCTACAATGACTCGCATTTCAGAGACTGCTTGGACCGCCCAGTAGGCGTTAACTAAGCCATAACCGTACTTTGGGCTGAAACCTTCGCCGCCAATTTCCATAGCTGTCTTGGTTAACACATCTCGCACTTCTGCTTTGGGCACACCGGCCGCGAGCATCAAACCAATGACGCCTGCCACATGTGGGGCAGCCATAGAGGTTCCTGCCATGTAGTCATAGGAACTGTTTGGCAGCGTACTATAGATGGCCCCAAGCTCGTCTCCCCCAGGTGCAACCAGATCAAGTTCAGGACCGAAGTTTGAATACCAAGCCCTGCGTGGTACTCCGCCGGTTCCGTAATCTACAGCACCTACGGCAATCACTTCGGGGTGCGCTGCGGGATAGAGGAGCCCTCGGTGATCATTTCCAGCGGCAGCCACCACAAGTACACCTTCCGCCACCGCCTTTTTTATCGCCTCATGTTGAACTCCATCGTAGTCCCCACCGAGGGAGAGGTTGATGACATCCACCGGTTTAGGATTGGCGGGTAAATTGTGTTGACCGGGAACAATGCCTACGGGAGACAAACCAGCGGCATAGAGAATGGCCTTGGCGGAATCCCAAGTACTACCGGAACCTCCATCTCCCAAGACTTTTAAGGGGAGGAGTTCTACATTCCAAAGCACACCGGCGACACCCCTAGAGTTATTTGTTACAGCTCCCACCGTTCCCGCCACATGGGTGCCATGACCATCCCCGTCCTGAACGTTTGTGTTGTTATCAACGAAGTTATAGGCATTGTCGAGATCAAGGTTATTCCGGAGATCGGGGTGATTAGGGTCAATACCTGAATCAATGATGGCGATGCGTATGCTTACCTCGCCCGTCGTCACGTTCCAAGCTTGGGGGAGCCGAATCTGGTTGTAATGCCACTGCCGCGAGTAATCAGGATCGTTTGGGATCCTTAATCCAGAGGCGTAGACTCTTTGGTTCGGTCCAATATAGAAGGCCCCGGGTAAGCCTAGTGCCCCAAGGAAACCTGGATCGCTTGCTGGCGGTTTGACCAAGTAGGCGTGGAGAATGGCAATGTGATCAAGGATGGTAAAGCCCGCGCTGTCCAGTTGCTCTCGTTCCTCTTTTTCCGTCAGGGATCCATCGAACATAATGGAGAGTTCATCGAGCTCAGCTCCTAAAGATTCGTATGTTTCTGAAGCTGACAGAGGCGCAGAAAGGCGACCTTGCCCCTCCAGAATGGAGGTGGGAAACTGATGCCGAACACTAATGGTTCCATTCACCGTACTGGCCTGCCCAAAGACAGCTGTCACTTCTAGTTCTCGATCCATGATCAACTCTACCGGATTCATCGTACCCGTCACGTCTCCGGTCCAGTGACTAAATGTCCAATCAAAGTCGGGATAAGCCGTCAGACGGATCTTGGTACCATGCTCATGGGTATCCTGTGCTGTGTTCAGAACCTCCTGGGTAACAGTACCTTGTCCGGTTGTCCTGATCACGAGGGAGTACTGCAACTTGCTGCCCGTAAACTCCAAGCCTAACCGTTCACCATCAACATCGTACGTAGCAGGCCTAAAAGCCCAACCTTCTCTAGAGGCAGTAATCGTCTGCTTCCCTGTTAGTTCTTTAAGTTGCCAGATGCCATCTTCACCGGTTGTATACGAACGATGATTACCATCAGAACGAACAAGTACGCCTGCCAAAGTCTTGTTATCAGAATCAATCACCGTACCAGAGACAGAGTATTCCCTTTCGATATTGCCACCACCGCCTCCACCTCCACCTAAACAGGCCGTGAGGAGGAGCAGTAGACATAGGAGAGCTGTTCCCAGAAAAATTGCACGCACCTTCTGTCCCGTTTCCATCATCCACCTCGTTTCTTCAAGTTTGTCTAGACATTCTGCGTGGGTATTCGAATACCTTGCGTTGCGAGGGAAAATTAACTTTTTTAGTCAGCAATCATTATTTGAGCAGAAAGAAACCCCAACAGAGTATTCTGCTGGGGCTCAGCGATACATCGCTACGCTGGAAAATCCCTGGTAACATTCTTGATCCATTTATCGCCCCGCAAGCGAATGAGGGCGATAATCCACTTAAAGGTCTGATCAATTCGCGTGGCGAGAAATACAAGGGGTAAGGATACGTTCCAGACAAAGGCAGCGAGGAGCGTTAAGGGCAGGACGACGAACCAACCGCAGATCATATCCACTAAGGCCACGAAACGACTATCACCCGCTCCCCGATTGATCCCCACAAAACAGCTGGCATGATATGTTGTACCAATCATGGTCACTGCCACAATGGTGATAAGCGTAACGCTTAAGTTAAAAACCTCGGGGTTAGAGGCTGATCCGTAGAGGGAAACAAAGGGGACGCGGAAGAGAAAGACCAGCCCGGCCATGAATAGACCAACTCCCAGAAACATGATCTGAATTGTCTTGGAGTATTCCTTGGCGGTTTCATAGTCCCCCCTGCCCACGGCCTTCCCCACAACGACCGCAGCACCGCCAGCGAGTCCGAAGGTGAAGAGTGTGCCCAGGTTGGCCATGGAGTTAGCAATACTGTTACTGGCCATAAATACTCCGCCCATTTGGCCAATGATGGCAGCTTTGAGCATACCAATCAAAGCCCATTGGGCATCCGTTATACCAACCGGCAGGCCATAGAAGCAGTAGTCCTTGAGCAAAGTCTTATCCATCACAAAGAAGTCCCGCAGCTTGAGAGCGATTTTCTTCTGGACGCAAAAAGCATAGATACCCACGAAAACCATTTCAGCAATCCGGGCCACCAATGTAGCGATGGCGGCACCTTGAACCCCAAGGGCGGGAAAACCGAGTTTACCAAAGATGAGGATGTAGTTCAGCCCAATATTGACAACTAGGGTGAAAAGCGCAGCATAGGCCGTCACCCTTACCACCTCAATCGTGCGGAGCATACCCACAAGGGCGGTGGATATGGCAAAGGGAATGTAGGAGAAACAGATGATGCCAAAATAGGTTAGGGCCAAGTTCGTTATTTGCACATCGTTTCGGTTGATGACAATCCCGACCATAGCCTCGGGGAAAAGCTTCATCACTGCCACAACCACCATGGATAAGGAGAGGCAAATCCACATGACCAGGGCAAAGATCCGTTTAATCCGCTCGAGATCTTGCTTACCCCAGTATTGGGCAATTAAGACGGACGAGCCGGCCACTAAGCCGGTCAAGGTAGCTGTAAAGAGGGCGGTGATGCTATTGATCTGGGCCACCGCTGCTTGGGCAAAGAGGCCGTGTACAGTCGAGGACACCATAATATCATCCGCGATGACGACAAAAAAACTAAGAAAGGATTGTAGCGCAATGGGCAGTGCAATCCGTAAGATTGTTAGATAAAAGTCTCGATCTCGTACCATGTCCGCTCTCCAATACAACTCATATTTTCCTAGCCTTACGAGGGACCTTCTCCCCTGCACTTTGCACCAGGATTCCATAAAATGGGGGGTCTGACCCTAGCCTCTGACATCCAAATTCGAACCCAAGTGTGGGTTTACGGATAACTCCATGACTTTCGTTGACTCCATCAGTCGCACCAGTGAGGCCCCTTGGTCTTCCATGACGTCCTTCGCCATGGCTGTCAAGCGGGTACCAACTTCGAGTGCGATCTCTTGCGATTTGAGGGTTGAGGCTAGTGCAGCTACATCCACATCAATCACCTTCCTTTAAACCTCTATGTTCGAACTAAGCTCCTTCTGTAACTCCTCAAGCCATCTCTGATAACGAGGGATCAGTGTCAATTGCACGATATCTAAGGTGTCGCCCTGTTTTCCACCTTCATAGGCCTTTACCATCCAATCGAATCCATCCCTGAGCGATTCAGTGGCCGAGGCAAGCTCAGCAACGCCTGCTATGTGATTCGAGTCTAGCACATCCTCTATTTCGCTAAAGGAGTGAAGTACGTCTGTAAAGACGGAGATCGCTCCTTCATAGTTTCCCTGTCCAGTCTGTTCTTGGACGTACTCTAAAGCTTCGAGACCAGTCTGAGCGAGTTCTAAGAGTCTACCTGCTACATCACGATTCATGAACATCAGTCCTTTCGTGCTCTGACTTCCTTAATTTGGGGGGTCCGACCCCTACGTCGTTGAGGACGTATCAAGCACTTTGCCCCATGACCAATCAGATCCGTTCGCCGCGCCTTGGTTAAGGCTGCCAAGACGAGCTTGTAGTTACGCGGGTGCGAGTAGTGAATCAAAGCTCTTTGCATCGCCTTCTCCTGCGGATCTTTCGCCACATAAACGGGCTCCATAGTACGGGGATCAAGTTCCGTGTAGTACATACAAGTAGACAGAGTTCCAGGTGTTGGGTAGAAGTCCTGAACTTGCTCTGGCATCTGCCTGGTATCCCTTATATACTCGGCCAGTTCAATGGCGGAGTTCAAATCAGAACCGGGATGGCTCGACATAAAGTAGGGAACGAGGTGCTGGTTCTTACCAAGCTCCCTGTTGTACCTTTCATATTGGCCTCTGAACCGATCGTAGATGGTTCTTTGGGGTTTACCCATCTTCTCCAGCACCCTTGGGGATACGTGTTCTGGGGCTACTTTTAGTTGGCCACTAATATGATGGGCACAAAGCTCTCGGAAAAACTCTGGGTTTTTGTCATAGGTTAGATAGTCATATCGAATCCCCGAGCGAATAAAGACTTTCTTCACCCCGGGAATGTTCCGTAGACTCCGTAGGGTGCCTAAGTATCGTTGGTGGTCCACAACAAGGTTCTTACAGCGCCGGGGTACCATACACTGCCTTTTTTTACAGACTCCATGTTTCTCTTGCCTGACGCAAGCCCGGATCTGAAAGTTGGCCGTGGGTCCTCCCACATCATGGATGTACCCTTTGAAATCTGGATCGCCAAGAAACTGCTTAGCCTCCGTAACCAAAGATTCGGTACTGCGGGCTTGTACCACTCGACCTTGATGAAAACTTAAGGCGCAGAAATGGCATCCACCGAA
>JAAYOK010000245.1 GCA_012520355.1 Bacillota bacterium
CGTATCGAGTCTAAGACCCTCAAAGACATCCGATTCAAGCCTTTCACCATTCTTGATGATCCTAATATTTCTTGGTTCTCTTCTTGCGTCAAACGAGTATTGGGTAATCGTCTCTTCATCGGGGTCTACGATCCAATACTCCTGAATTCCACTTCGCCTATACAACTCGAGTTTGGTGATGAGATCCCTCCCTCGGGTAGTGGGAGACAGGACCTCCCCAATGAGGGTTGGGATTCCTTCATACTGACCATCGTCCGTTACACGCTCCGGATCGCAGATCACTACCACATCTGGTTGCACCACGTTTGGATCTTCCCTGAACTTCGTACCCCAGCCGTAAAGACGAACATCCAGTGGGGCGGTTAAGGCCTGGCAGGAGCCGTCTTGCAAAAGGCTCTGCAAACACATACATAGATTCCTCACCAGAACCTGGTGGTGAAAACTTGGCGAGGACAAAAGGTAGATCTCTCCCCCGATGAGTTCATAGCGTTGATCAGAACGTTCCGCCAAATCTAGATATTCTTCATATCTGATCTGAGAACGTGCTCTGTACTCGCCCTTTGCTTTGTTCACGAGGAAGTCGCTTGGATCGTTATAGGCCGTGAGTTTGGCCACGCTTTTTCCATTTTTCGTGATGATCACCGGTTCCTGCTCCAACAAGGCTAGGTACTTTCCTACAGCATTTTGAAAGTCTGTAGAACTCACCTTCATCCTCAATCGCCACCTTTCTAGCTATATTCTACCAACAAAATAGCTAGAAATCAAGAGAACTAGCTATTCAAGGCTGGAGTCGTCCTGGCCCCAGAAAACTAGCGGTTGGTTCCTTTTCATGATATGATGAGACAGTGTTTGTTTGAAGTGAAGGAGAGGTGGCGAAGTATGAAGCGGTTTTTGCCCGTCAATCAGGCCGAAATGAAGGAGCGATCCTGGGATTATGTAGATTTCGCTCTCATCACTGGCGATGCTTATGTTGACCACCCATCCTTTGGAGTAGCCATCATTAGTCGATTGTTAGAGCATCAGGGCTACAGGGTTGGCATCATCCCGCAACCAGACTGGAGAGATGTTGACTCGTTTCGCGTCTTAGGGCGACCTAGGCTTGGATTTATGATTACGGCCGGAAACATTGATTCCATGGTCAATCACTACACTGTGGCCAAGAAACGGCGTTCCACCGACGCTTATTCCCCTGGGGGGAAGAGTGGTCTAAGACCCGACCGGGCCAGTATTGTTTACTCCAACCGGGCTCGGGAGGCGTATAGCGATGTTCCCATTATCTTAGGTGGGATTGAAGCGAGTCTGCGAAGACTCGCCCACTATGATTATTGGAGTAATCGCATCCGGCGTTCCATTTTGCTCGACTCGAAGGCGGATTTACTTCTCTATGGTATGGCCGAACCGGCCCTAGTTGAAGTGGCCAAGCGTTTAGAGCAAGGGATAGCCATCGAGAGAATCACCAATGTACCTGGTACGGCGGTGCGTCTCTTCACTTTGCCGGAGCGAGAGATCACGGTCTTGCCCCATTATGACAAGATTACATCTTCCAAAAGGGCCTTCGCGGAGAGCTTTATGCTCCAGTATGAAAACACTGATCATCAGACTGGAAGTGTTCTAGCAGAACCCTATGGTGACTTCTATGTGCTTCAGAATCCACCGGCCCCGCCCTTAAGTGAAAAGGAGCTCGATGGGGTCTATGCTTTGCCCTTCACCCGTAACTACCATCCTATGTATGAAGAGATGGGAGGGGTGCCGGCCATTAGCGAGGTGAAGTTTAGCCTCATCAGTAATCGTGGTTGTTTCGGTGGATGCCATTTCTGCGCCTTAAGTTTTCATCAAGGTCGAGTGGTACAAGCCCGCAGTACCGAATCTTTGGTTACGGAGGCTAAGCAGTTTCTTGGCGATCCAGATTTCAAAGGGTACATCC
>JAAYOK010000246.1 GCA_012520355.1 Bacillota bacterium
AAATTTGAGGAGGTTAATGATGAAAAAGTTGCCCAAAGTAGGATTGTTGCTGTTAATGGTTATCTTGGTTATGTCGTTAGGCTCTGCATTCGTCGCTGCTGATGAACTGATTAAGATCGGGATTGTAAACTTACCACCAGAAGAATCTGGCTACCGTCAGGCTAACGTGGAAGACATGAACGCGGTCTTCTCGAGGGAGAACGGCTATGACGCAAAACAGACCAACACCGCAGACAACAGCGAGCAGATGGCTGCCGCCAGAGGGTATATTCGAGATGGAGTGGACTACCTCCTGATCTCTGCAGCGAATGCATCCGGCTGGGACGATGTCCTACAGTCGGCAAAAAGAGCAGGCGTTAGGGTTATTCTCTTTGACCGTCAAATTGATACCGATCCCTCAAACTATGAGGCAGCACTTCTCTCCGATATGCATTATGAGGGTGAGCTGGCAGTCGATTGGGTCTTGAACAATGTTCCAGAACCGATCAACCTAGTCCTTATTCGTGGACAGATGGGAAGCGCAGCAGAAATCGGGCGTAGCGCCGCAGTACTTAAGGCCCAAGAAGAAGGCAAACTCACTATTGTGGCTGACGGAACAGGTGGAGATACTTGGAGTCTCGAGGAAGCCCGCAAAGTGGTTGAAGCCGCGATCGCAGCGAACAAGGATTTCAATGTCATCTACGCTCAGAATGACGGTATGGCGCAAGGAGCCGTTCAGGCCCTCGCGGCAGCTGGAATCAGCCACGGTAAAGACGGCAAGGTCAAGATCCTTGGTTTTGACTTTAACCGTTTTGCCCTCAGGAATGTACAGGCCGGTTACTGGGATGCTGATGTGCAGTGTAATCCCCGTCAAGCCTCTGAGATTGAGAGATGGATTAGAACTGGAAACATCCCCTCAGGAATCGTCTACCAGGAAGAGATCGTCTTGTCGACTGATACCATCACCGATGAAGATATCGAGAAATATGGAATCAACGTCGATCCTGGTAAGGGTGTAATCACAAGGTAGTTTATTCTAATCGTTCATGCATTGCGGTGCTCGGATCCTATCCGAGCAACCGCAATGCTCTTAATTTATGCGCTACCGGTAAGGGGGTCTTGGGTTGCTGTCAGAAATTATACTCAAAATGGAGGGGATCAATAAGTCCTTTCCAGGGGTTAGAGCCCTGCATAACGTAGACTTCGTGCTCCGAAAGGGTGAAATCCATGCTCTTATGGGCGAAAATGGGGCGGGCAAGTCTACACTAATCAAGGTTCTAACAGGTGTTTACGAAAAGGATGCTGGTCAGATCATGTTAGATGGAAGGCCCGTTCATTTTAGGTCGCCCCAGGAGGCCCTGGGCATGGGAATCGGCACGGTTTTTCAGGAAATCGCGCTTTGCCCCAATTTAACCGTCGCCGAGAACATGTTCATTGGTCGCAGCCGGGACAGGTTCGTGCATTGGAAAGAGATGAACGCAAAGGCCGAACAAATGCTCAGCTCCCTCGGTATTCCGGCGAGCCCGACCCAAGAACTCTCAAGTTGCTCCATTGCTGTCCAACAGATGGTCTCGATTGCCCGCGCGATCGATATGGACTGCAAGATTCTTATCTTAGACGAGCCGACGTCCTCACTTGACGAAGATGAGGTCCAAAAACTCTTTGCGCTTATGCGCGAACTGAAGGCCCGGGGTGTAGGGATCATCTTCATTACCCACTTTATCGATCAGGTATACGAGATTAGCGACACGATTACCGTACTTCGCAATGGAGAGCTGATCGGGGAGTATGAGACAGCTCAGCTTCCCCAAATCGAGCTTATCTCAAAGATGATGGGAAAGGCGCTTAGCGACGTATCTGCCATAGAGAAACAAGAGAAGCCTAAGTCCGAAAGCAGTGCGCCAGTATTCGAGGCCACAGGGCTTTCGAGTGCCGCCGGAGTAAGGCCCTTTGATTTCACCATTGAAAAAGGCGAGGTGAATGGGTTTGCCGGACTGCTGGGCTCAGGGCGAAGTGAAAGTGTGCGCGCCATCTTCGCCGCCGACAAGGTCACAGGCGGTGAAGTCAAGATAAATGGTAAGAAGGTGAAGCTCAAAACGCCCCTCCACGCCATGAAGATGGGAATTGGTTATTTGCCTGAGGACCGTAAGCACGACGGAATTATCGGCGAGCTTTCGGTGCGTGACAATATCATCCTGGCCTTACAAGTCATGAAAGGCTTCTTCAAGCCTCTTTCGCGGAAACAAGCTGAGGACTTTGCCGATGAATATATCCAGAAGCTGGGCATAAAAACACCATCCATGAACACACCAATAGAATCTCTGTCAGGCGGTAACCAGCAGAAAGTAGTGCTAGCTCGCTGGCTGCTGACAAACCCTATGTACTTGATTCTCGATGAACCTACACGGGGAATCGATGTGGGAACCAAGGTGGAGATTCAAAAACTCGTGCTCAAACTGGCTGAAGGCGGAATGAGTCTGACCTTTATCTCATCAGAACTCGACGAGATGCTCCGAGTCTGTTCTCGACTGATCGTTATGAAAGACCGTGCAATTGTCGGAGAGCTCAGTGGAGTGCATTTGACCGAACAAGATGCTATGCAGATGATCGCACAGGGAGGTAATTGACATGTCAAGGCCAAAGGCACTCGTCAATCGCTTATCTCATCTCTTCCTTCCCCTCTTCGTTCTGGTGTTACTCATCATTATTAATCTGATCAAGGGTGCTGATTATTTCAGCATTACCATGGTAAATGGGGCTTTTTACGGAAACATACCGAATATGCTCTTTGGGGCTTCGGAATTGGTTATTCTGTCAATCGGTATGACCCTGGTTACTGCAGCCTCACGAGGGCAGGATATCAGCATTGGTGAGATTGGCGCCATTACTTCCGCCGTCTTTGTCTGGTATGTCTTAAAGGCCGGAGATGTAACCTTATTGACCATACTGGTGGGTTTCTTCATCAGCTGTGTGGCAGGACTTGTCCTCGGCGCCTTCAATGGTACCCTAGTTTCGTTCTTCAAGGTTCAGCCCATGGTGGCAACGCTTATCCTGTTCTTGGGAGGCAGATCCATCGCCTTTATGATTGATGGTAAAGTATCTCCCATCCTGGCCAACGAGATATCGAATAAAATCGGTACCGTCATACCGGGAGTACCAATCCAGACGCCAATCATCTTGACCGCCATCTTCATCGCCATCGTTGCAGTCGTACTTAAGACTACAAATCTCCGGCTCTATGTGGAATCTGTGGGGATCAACCCAAGTGCTGTGCGTCTAAACGGTATTGACCCGAAAAAGATCATCTTTTTGACCTTTTTAATTATGGGAGTCTGTAGTGCGGTGGCAGGTTTCATCGCAGTCAACAAAGCAGGGCGCCACGACAGTGTTAACCTGCTCAAGTTTGTCATGATGGATGCCATTCTCGCCGTTGCCTTAGGTGGAAACTCGCTGGGTGGCGGGAAGTTCAGCATCACCGGTTCAATTATTGGAGCATACACGATTGAGATGTTAAACAGGACTCTGCTCAGGCTGGAGGTAAACCCCGAGGCCATTAAGGCTTTCAAGGCAGTCTTCATTATCCTTCTCATGGTCATTGCTTCGCCGGTGGTCAGGGTTTTGGTCACGAAATTCTTAGACAAAGCCAAAACGTTCCTCCCTCGCTACTCCCAACGCCAGCCAGGCGGACTGAGCAATGCAGGGGTTTCCTTAACGGACACAACTGGGAAGAAGGAGGAGTAGAATGTCATCTCTAAACACAACCAAACCGAAAACAAGACTTTCCAACTCGAATCTTCTTTTTATCATTGCTGGAGTTATTTTTGTACTGATGTATGGGTTTGCCCTGATACGTTATCCAGGCAGTTTCATGCAGTTTCAGACCTTCTTTGACCTCTTCAACCTCAACGCTGCACTCTTCATCGTTACACTAGGCCTGTGCGTCGTGATGATCGCAGGTGGTATCGATATTTCCGTTGGTGCTGTATGCGGCCTGGTGACCATGTCCTGTGCTTTATTGCTACAATCACCAATGGGGAGTATTTGGGGTGCCTTGCTTTTGGCCCTGGCTATAGGTACCGCCTTCGGTATCTTGCATGGATTCCTCATTGCCTACCTTGAAATCCAACCATTTATCATAACGCTCGGCGGAATGTTCTTAGCCCAGGGGCTTTTGACAACTCTCCATAAAGATCCCATCAACGTGACCATGCCGGCTTTTGTGGCCTTGAGGAATTATACCATAGAGATTCCTTGGCTTGGCACCGTAAACAGGCTGGGTTATTTTATCCCGTGTGAGATCAAACCAGGCGTCATTGTTGTGGTAGTCCTTGTTGTTCTCTACGCGGTCCTTATGAAGTGGTCGCGTTTTGGGCGCAATGTCTACGCTGTTGGCGGCCATCGTCAGAGCGCTCGGATGCTTGGTATCAACGTAAAGAGAACAATATTTCTCTCCTACGTGATCTGCGGATTGAC
>JAAYOK010000247.1 GCA_012520355.1 Bacillota bacterium
AAACGCACATGGACTGTAATCAAGTCATCGAATGCCATGTCTTCAGGAATAGTGTCAACAACCGTATGACCAGAAGCATCCTTGAGTGTCACGATACGTCCGCTTGTCGCTGATAACGTCTCGATCCGTGCCTTGAGATCCCCTGTGGTCTCCTGGAGAGCGAGGCGAATCATTTGTGCATCATTGAGAAGGTCTGCTCTGGCCTTATCCTCCAAGGTGATCTTGGCGTAATGCGCGATAAAAAACGTGGTAACCCCAACAGAAAGTAAGGTTACCACTAATACTAGCGTTGTTAACTTGAAAAGTAATGGCTTCGTGAAGCTCCATTTCTTCAAGTTAGTTCCCCCTCAATTTATACCCGACTCCATGAATGGTCTCAATACGAGTTTCTCCTTCAGGACCAAGTTTGCGACGCAGATGACGGATATGTACGTCAACGGTGCGGGTTTCACCCTCATACTCATAGCCCCAAACCTTCTGTAATAGGACCTCACGAGTTAGGACTTTGCCCATGTTCTGCATAAAGATGTGCAAAAGGTCAAACTCTTTACGGGTTAGGTCAACCGCGTGATCGTTGACTTTTACTTCTCTCGTGTCAACCTGGAGGAAAATGTTGCCCACCTTGTATTCGTTTTCATCTTGGCTCTCTTGACCACTGGCCCTGCGCAACACGGCTTTAATGCGTGCGACAAGCTCCAGGGGGCTAAAGGGCTTCGTCATGTAATCGTCGGCCCCAAGCTCTAAGCCCAGTACCCTTTCGAGTTCGGTTTCTTTAGCGGTGAGCATAATAATGGGTACATTGCTCGTGCGCCTGATCTCTTTGCACACATCGTAGCCATCCTTGCCTGGAAGCATTAGGTCAAGGACAATGAGATCCGGCTTGTAAGACTCAAATTTCTCAATGGCCTCTAAACCATCACTGGCTACCTCAGTGTCGAATCCCGCTTGATCAACGTTAAAGCGGATCAACTCCTGGATAGAGATTTCGTCATCCACAATAAGTACTTTTTGTTTTACCATTATCATCACCTTTATCGCTTAGTAGGTAAAGCCATCCAAGCTCCCCTGGTCGTCCCCATCACCAACAATTCTCAACACAAAATAGTGGGGTAAGCAAACAATGACCTGCCCAACATGCTGTCTCCAACCCGTATGTACACATAAGAGGTCGGGACAATCGGCCTCAGACACTCTAACTTGTCCGTCCGCGATTTCAAAGACATTATAACCATGCTTTGTTTCGATACGTTGCGGTTCCAGATCTGTGGCAAGATCGAACTGATCAACAACTTTCCCTTCAATCTCCACCACAACTCTTGTACCCTTAGCACTCTTGGGTACGGCTACCTGGTTATATACAAGGACACCTAGTCCAATGAGTATAATTACGACAATTAGAATGAAATCTCCTTTAACTTTTTGTCTCGATTTCATTAATAACACTCCAAAAAATGGCGGAAGGGGTGGGATTTGAACCCACGGAGGGCGCAAACCCTCGACGGTTTTCAAGACCGCTCCATTCGTCCACTCTGGCACCCTTCCTCAGCTTGATACATTATATCGCAACATTATACTAATAACAAGTGGCTATTTCGGGAATCATGCATCCCAAGTGAAAAGTTATACCTCTGGGGTGATCCGCTCTAGGCCGCCCATGTAGGGACGTAAGACTTCAGGCACAATGACAGAGCCATCTTCTTGCTGGTAATTCTCGACAATGGCAGCTAAACAGCGACCGATTGCCAGTCCTGAGCCATTTAGGGTATGGACAAATTCTGGTTTGGCTCCCTTATCACGCCTAAAACGAATGTTTGCCCTCCGAGCCTGGAAATCTTCGAAGTTACTGCAGGAGGATATTTCTACATACCTTTGGTAACTTGGCATCCATACTTCTGGATCATACTTCTTCGCAGCCGTGAAGCCTAAATCAGCGGTACAGATCTCACTCACCCGATAGGGTAGACCGAGCTTTTGCAGGATGGTCTCTGCATCATTGGTTAGTTTCTCCAGCTCAGCATAGGAGTTTTCTGGTGCCACGAATTTGACCAACTCCACTTTATTGAACTGATGGACCCGTACCAAGCCCCTTGTGTCACGCCCCGCTGAACCGGCCTCCGAGCGGAAACAGGCGGAATAGGCCACGTGGTAGATGGGTAGATCGTCCATGCTCAAGATCTCATCCCGATATAGGTTGGTGATGGGAACTTCGGCTGTTGGCACCAGATAATAGTCCAGGCCTTCCAGCTTAAACATATCTTCACCAAATTTTGGCAATTGCCCTGTACCTGTTGCACTGGCTTGGTTAACGATAAAAGGAGGGAAGACTTCCCTATAGCCATGTTCGGTGGTGTGCAAATCCAACATAAAGTTCATGAGGGCACGTTCTAGGCGAGCCCCGGCACCTTTCAAGAAGTAGAAGCGGCTGCCTGTGACTTTACCAGCCCGTTCAAAGTCGAAAATATCTAGATTGGCTCCGATTTCCCAGTGGGGAAGGGGCTCAAAGTCGAACTGCCTCACCTCTCCCCAGCGACGAATCTCCCGATTATCGTCCTCTGTATCACCAACCGTGACTGATTCATGGGGTAAGTTAGGGATGCGCAGAAGCAAGTCTTGAATCTTCTGATCCACAGTACGCAGTTCTTCATCGAAATTCTTGATCTGTCGGGAAACGACGCCCATTTCCTCAATGAGTGCTTGTGCATCTTGTTTCTCCCGCTTGAGCCGTGCCACCTGGTCCGAAACCCGGTTGCGCTCGGCCTTGAGCTTCTCCACATCCGTTAACATGCTACGTCGACGTTCATCGAGCATCAGCAATTCGTCGAGAAACTGGGCATCTTCACCCTTTTTCCTCAATCCTTCTCGTACTTCATCTGGGTTTTGACGTATCATCTTCAGGTCTAGCATTACCAGATCCCCCTTTTTCCTCTAAAAAAATAAAAAACTCGCCTCTGAACTTGAACGTTCAGGGACGAGAATGTATCCCGCGTTGCCACCCTGTTTAACTGCGACCGCTTAGGCGGACACAATTCACCTCAATAATCAATTGTCTCCCAGCTCTGGAGTTGGATCCTAAGGCACTGGGCTGGTTTACACCCTCCACCAGCTCTCTCTTTCCAAGTGACACTTAGTAGGCTCCTTCATCACTTCTTGGATTATACCTGATTATAACGTATTTGTGAAACTAGATCAAGCCCCTTTTTCCCCTAGGGGCTCTGGCTGCGCCTTTTTTGACCCGGTACCAAGTCCCTCATCCGCAGGCGGTGTGTACCTGTATCTGTAACATTGCGGTAAAAGAGATAGAGGGCCAAGCCCCGGCCAACGATGGAAACAAGGAAAATCGGCCTCAGACCCACAACCTCCGCGGCAAAGCCACCTAAAAGAGGCCCCACTGCAGTAGCTACACCCATGAGCGTGTTATAAACGCCCACATAAACGCTACGTTCCTCATCGGGGGTAACCTCCAAGAGTAGGTTAAAAGCAGCTAAATTGTAGCCTCCCCAAAAGATACCATTAGCGATGAAAATGATGAAGGGGAACCAGGTGTTTGGGGCTAGCCACCACCAGAGGGGTATAGTCACAATCCCTAGACCAGCTACCATCATGACACTTTTTTGACCAAAGTAATCGGCCAATCTTCCCCAATAGCGCTGAATCAAAACCATGGATCCCAGGTTCACTGCGGCAAAAAGGGCCCAGTGACCAGCGGGTCCGCCCAAATCTTCCACAAAGTAGACCACAAAAAGAGGACTTGCCACCTGAATGCCTAGGTTCCAAATGATGGCGCTGATCACATAGTTACTAAAGTCTTTTTGGCTCGTAACCGCTCTGGCAAACGTTGTAACCCTCTTCAAATACGAATCCTGCGATGCCTGCTTCGCTTTGGGAGGGGACTGCTCAAAGACAATCTTACTAAAAATATAGACAGAAAGAAGTCCTAAAACCGTTGTCAAAATGAAAAGAACCTGATAACTGACGGGAAACTCCAACCGGAGCACAAAGTTGGCTAACAAGGTGGCTAAAACCGCGCAGGTATTTAGAACCATATTGCGGTTGGCATAATAAGCCCCTCGAATGGATTTAGGAACCAGGTTGGCCTGCAAGGCTGTCCAAGCAGGGACCCCGAGGTTAGCCGTCATGAAACGAAAGGTCGCCAGCATAATGACAATGCTCACCCGGCGTTCGGGCGCGAACAAAAAGGGCAAAAAGGCCATGAGAATCCAGGAGGAGCGGTTTAAAATACCACCGAAAATAATCAGCTTGCGCTTATCCTTCAACCTTTCTGCCAAGAGAGCAGAGGGAATCTGCAAAATATTGCCTAGGAAGTTGGGAAAGGCGGTGAGCATCCCAATCTGGGATGGCGTAGCGCCTAGGGCCAAGGCAAAAAGGCCAAGATAGGGGGCTGCCAGATTATCGGCAGCCACCGCAAAGGCCCCTTCCACCGTGTTTAACTCCATGGCTCTTTTTGTGTCTTTCTTAATGGCGGAACCAGGGATCAAGCCAGATCCACTCCTAGCTAATTTCAGAATATAGAGGATGTGCTTGGCAAAGCTCCGCGATCGTTGCGCGGATAGCGGCGAAGTCGCTACGATCCTTTTCGAGAGTTTGGGCAATTAAATCGCCAATAGTACGCATATCGTCTACACCCATACCCCTTGTGGTGAGGGCTGGGGTACCAATCCGAATTCCGCTCGTGATAAAGGGACTTTCTGTTTCGAAGGGGATGGTATTCTTGTTGACTGTGATACCCACTTGATCCAGTCTCTCTTCCGCTTCTTTACCAGTTAAGCCTTTGGCCTTCACGTTCACCAGGAGCAAGTGGTTATCTGTGCCACCTGAAACCAGTGGGAAGCCGTGACCTTGTAGGGTCTCACCAAGGGCCTTGGCATTTGCCAAGACATTCTTCTGGTATTCCTTAAAGTCTGGTTGGAGGGCCTCGTGGAAGGAAACAGCCTTAGCTGCAACCACGTGCATGAGGGGTCCTCCTTGAATACCTGGGAAGATGGCCTTGTCAACGTCCTTGGCGTGTTCCTTTTTCGAAAGAATCATGCCGCCCCGTGGTCCCCGCAGGGTCTTATGGGTTGTGGTGGTGACAAAGTCAGCATGAGGTACCGGGCTAGGATGAAGCCCTGCAGCCACGAGTCCTGCAATATGAGCCATATCTACCATAAAGAGTGCGCCCACTTCATCGGCGATTTCCCTAAATTTAGCAAAATCAATAATCCTAGGATAGGCTGATGCGCCAGCGATGATTAGTTTAGGACGATGTTTAAGTGCCATATCGCGAACTTGGTCATAGTCGATGCGCTCGTCATCAGCCTTGACACCGTAGTGAACGACATTAAACCATTTCCCAGACTGGTTTACAGGGCTACCATGGGTCAAATGCCCCCCATGGGTCAAATCCATGCCAAGAATGGTATCGCCAGGTGTGAGGGCTGCGAAATAAACAGCTTGGTTAGCCTGGGAACCCGAGTTGGGCTGGACATTGGCATGGTCGGCACCAAAGAGCTTCTTGGCCCGATCACGGGCTAAATTTTCTGCCACATCCACAAATTCGCAACCACCATAATAACGTCTACCGGGATAGCCTTCTGCATACTTATTGGTGAGTTGACTTCCTAGCGCTTCTAGAACTGCCATACTCACAAAGTTCTCTGAGGCAATTAACTCCAGGTTCTGATTCTGTCGGTTGGTTTCTTGCCGAATAACCTGCAAAATGTCGGGATCTGTGTTCCTCAAATGTTCAAACATTACCCTTCCCCTCTCTTCTTTGAATTAGATATTTCGAACGGAGTGATTTCATGACCACCGAATTGCGAGCGGTCTTGACCATGGCCCTCCTTCGCTTGCTAGCAGGAACCATAGAAATCAGCGCCGGCCTGCTCATGCTTAAGTTTGGTCGTGTGCAAATGGCTCTGAAAATCAACTCCATGCTCGGCCTGATCGGGCCCATCATCTTGACCCTTGTAGGTACCGTGGGCCTAATTGGACTCAGTAGTGAACTATCCTGGTCAAGATTATCCTTAACTGCACTGGGGGTCTTGTTGATCTTCCTTGGAACAAGATAAGGCTAGGGGTAGATCCGGTTCAGCATACGTGCAAAGGGAACTGCTTCCCTGAGGTGAGGCAAACCGCAGATCCAAGAGACTGTACGCTCGAGGCCAAGCCCAAACCCTGAATGGGGTACGGTACCATAGCGTCTAAGGTCAACATACCAGGCATATTGCTCTGCTGGTAGATTGTGTTCCTGCAATCTTTGCTCAATGAGATCCAGATCATGGATTCTCTCGCCACCACCAATGATTTCCCCATACCCCTCGGGAGCTAGAAGGTCACTGCCCAGGACAACCTCAGGCCGGTTGGGATCGGGTTGGAAGTAAAAGGCTTTGATATCTGTCGGATAACGGTGGACAAAGACAGGTTGATCAAATTTGCTGGCAATGAGGGTCTCATCAGGTGCACCGAAATCGTCACCCCAGGTGAAGTCTACTCCGTTATCGTGGAGAATCTGTACTGCCTCATCATAGGAAATCCTGGGGAAAGGAGCTTTGATGGCTTCTAATTTACTAATATCGCGCCCGATGGTCTCCAATTCCTTACGGCGGTTCTTCAGTACCTGCTGAATGAGATAACAGACGTATTCTTCCTGCAGGTCCATGTTTCCATCCACGTCCAAGAAGGCTACTTCAGGTTCGATCATCCAAAACTCCATGAGATGGCGGCGGGTTTTTGATTTCTCAGCCCTAAATGTAGGTCCGAAACAATAGACCTTGCCAAAGGCCATAGCCGCGGCTTCCATGTACAGTTGACCGCTTTGGGATAGATAGGCTTTGTCGTCAAAGTAATCGGTTTCAAACAGTGTGGAGGTACCCTCAACTGAAGCTGGGGTTAGAATCGGGGCATCAACCAGGACAAAGTCCCGGTCATCAAAGAACTGACGAGAGGCTTTGATGATCTCGTTTCGAATCAGCATAATGGCATGCTGCTTTTGACTTCTCAGCCAAAGATGACGACGGTCCATTAGGTACTCGATACCGTGCTCTTTGGGGGTAATGGGATACTCTTCTGCGATTTGGAGAACCTCTATGTCTGTTACAGTGAGCTCATATCCACTTACAGATCTTGGTTCCGCCCGGACGATACCCCGTACAATCAGGGAAGATTCTTGGGTCAATGACTTGGCGGCTGCAAAAACTTCTTCAGACACCTCGGCCTTGACTACAACCCCCTGGATCAAATCGGTGCCATCCCGGATGATCAAGAACTGAATTTTCCCGCTGGAGCGCTTATTATAAAGCCAACCCCTAATTTCTACTTCTTCGCCTACATGCTCGCCAATGTGTTTGAGATACACTGATTTCATCCGCTTTTCCTCCCTCTATGTATTTCTTAATTCTTGATACAAACCCTGCAAAATCAGGGCGTCTTCTTCTAAGATGGGGCTCTCACAAGTGAGCCAGCCCGCCACATTATAATCAACTAAGGCCCTCAGGACATCTTCATACTTGAGCTCTGTTTCGGCGAAGGGCAGATGCCTTTTTTCGCCCTTTTCACCGTATTCGATGCCCGAGAGGTGAATATGTTGCTCTTTAAGGGCATCTTCGCCCAGTTTATCCCGGATGAGCTCCAAGGCCCCAGCGAAATGTCGGTAGGTGTTAAACTCCCCCATACTTCTGGCAAACAGATGGGAAAAATCGACGCAGGGGTAAACGCCAGGCAGTTCAACTCCGAGCCTGACGAGCTCTTCTAAGGTACCAAACTGTGTAGGTCCCCCTGTTGTTTCTGGGCTAAGGCGGATTTCGATTTGCTCATCAGCAAGGCGCTCAAGCATTTCCGCCATGTGGACTTTCACACGCTGAAAGACGTCTTCAGGATCATCATTGTGGTAGTAGGCGGCATGAAAGGTGACGCTCTTGGCCCCAGCCCAAGCCCCTGCTCTGGCAGCTTGAACGATCCGGTCTTTGCTGGCTGTGATTTTGTCTGGCTCCGCAGAGTTTAGATTGACATAGTAGGGGGCGTGGACTGTGAGGGAAATGTCATGTTCTTCAGCTATGTCTCGAATTTCCCGCGCTGTCTTCTCTCCCATTTTGACGCCCCGAACAAACTCGATTTCCATATGCCGCAGGCCCAATTCTGCTAAGCGTTTGACTGCGTTCGCCGTACTTCTCGGCTTAGTCGATGCGGGAATCCCTGCGGTTCCGATGCGTAGCTTAAACATCTTGACCTGGAATTAGGATCTTTTTCTTAGGGACCTCGATCCTTGGTTCCTCATCATTTTCGTCGTCTTCTTTGAGATCCAAGACGGATGCCAGAGCATCGTTCACTTGCATCATCAGTGCGCTAAAGGCAAACTCCGCTTCGAAGAGTTCCCGAATATAGGGGTTGACCGAAATGACCCCAAAAAGACTCTGCAATTGTTCTTCCTGTTCCGGGGTGAGTTCTTCCCCACTCATTTGCTGTTTCTGTAATTCTAGCTGTTTTTCCTGAAAATCACGGAGCATAACCTTGGCTGCCTGGTGCTTGTTCACCTCTTGGCGAGCTGCAATCATCCTTGTGTACTCCTGGCTTCTGGCGATCGCTTCAGCTAGTTCTTGTGCTTTTCTTTGTACTTCCATGCTTTAGCCTCCTGTGCCATGCATTTTCTAGACGTTAAATCGGAAGGTGATAACATCGCCATCCTGGACGATATACTCCTTCCCTTCTAGGCGAAAACGGCCTTTTTCTTTGGCAACCTGGGTACTGCCGCAGGCGACCAAATCGTCATAGGCCACCACTTCGGCCCGGATAAAGCCCCGCTCAATGTCGGAATGAATCTTGCCGGCTGCTTGTTTGGCCGCGGTTCCGATCTTAATTGTCCAAGCCCGAACTTCAGTTTCTCCCACGGTGAAAAAGGACATCAGCCCAAGATGCTGGTATACTGTGCGGGCGAGGCGGGCAATTCCGGTGTCTTCCAGACCTAATTCTTCGAGGAACACTTTGGCGTCTTCCCCGTCGAGTTCGTTGATTTCTGTTTCAATTTGGGCACTGACCTTAATCAAGGGCAGATTCAGCCTGGCCAGTTCTTGCTCCAACTCCTCTTTTTGGGGATAGGAGTCTGAACGCATCTGTTCTTCGTCGAGATTCACCACTACGATTAGGGGTTTTCTCGTCATGAAGTCGTAGGTGCGAAGAGCTTTTTCTTCCTCTTCATCTAAAGTCAGCTGACGCAGTGGAAGGTCTTGTTCTAAGGTGGCTTGACATTTCTCTAGGATTCCTAGTTCGTCTGCTGCCTTGGGGTTTTTCATCCTTTGCTTAGCAATTCTCTCCATCCGAGTCTCCAAGAGACTCCAGTCGGCCACAAGCAATTCTTGTTGAATATCGTTAAAGTCAGTATAGGGTTGAATGCCATTGTAACTCGGTACAATATCGGACTCAAAAGCCCTGACAACTACGACTAAGGCATCGACATCACTCACTGTTTGTAGAAAGCTTCCGGCATTTTGACCGGGTAAAAAACCTGGAACATCCCAAAAATCAATGGTGGCATAGGTTACCTTACGAGTTTGTTGAATTTTGGTCAACACTTCTATGCGGGGATCAGGAACTTTTCCTACAGCTACTTGTGCTTTATTGCCTGAGGCAGGCTGGTGATTGGTTAAGAGTTGAAACAACGTACTTTTGCCGGCCTGTGGTCTGCCAATGATTCCAATTTTCAACTTCGATGTTCCTCCAATGGTTGCAGAAGGTCGTTCTGCAAAACAGTATTCACCCCACATTGTATCACAAATGAGGGGGACTGTCCCCCGATCAATTTGACGAATTTAGGAACCGTTGGCACACCAAAAAAAATAGCCCCCAGCGTGAGACTTGAGGGCTTGGAAAAATCTAGTTCTGTTAGGCTGAACGGTCGACACCTTGCTCTTTGAGTAGATCTCGGATTTCTGCCAGTAGCTTTTCTTCGGCGGAGGGTTCCGGCGGTGCAGGTGGCGCTGCTGGCGCCTCTTCTTCCTTCTTCTTGAAACGATTGATGACACGAATCATCATGAAGATACTGAAGGCAATAATGAGGAAGTCTAGGATGTTCTGCAGGAAGACACCATAGGTGATGGCTAACCCGGCTGTCGTGTCAGTTGCTTCCCGTAAGACAATCTTTAGTGCAGTCAAGTCTACTCGACCCAGAACTAAACCCAAAAGCGGTGTTATCAGATCGTTGACGAGCGATGTGGTAATCTTCCCAAAGGCACCACCAATGATGACACCAATGGCAAGATCGATGACATTACCCCGCATGGCAAATTTCTTGAACTCTTCAAACATGGAATCACTCCTGTCTTTGATTGAGTCGATCTACAGAGAGCTTTCTCTATACATGTCCAAACACCTGCCAATTACGTCAGCTTGAACTGTTGCACCAGACGTCTTAAGTTGGCACCCAAATTAGTCAGGTTTTCAGCTGAATGGGCAATATGGGAAATGGAGGCCGCCTGTTCCTGGGTGGCGCTGGCGATTTCCTCCGCACCAGAACTGGTTTGTTCTAGCCCACTGGAGATTCCATGGACGGCACTGACGATACCTTCTACTTCCTCTAAGATACTGCTCAGGATCGACCCACTTTCGTGTACACTGATCAGAGCCTCTCCTGTTTGCACCGAACCCTCTTGCATGCCAGTGACAGCTGTGGTTATTCCACCCTGGATCTGGTGAATGAGATGGGTGATTTCGGTGGTTGCTTGCGACGATTGTTCCGCTAATTTTCGAACTTCATCGGCCACAACGGCAAAGCCCCGCCCATGCTCCCCGGCGCGGGCCGCTTCAATGGCGGCATTTAGGGCTAATAAGTTTGTCTGTTCCGCAATATCGCCAATCACGTCTACGATATGACCGATCTTATCCGATAAGTCTCCTAAACCAGAGACCTCCTCTGCCATACGCTGGGTATTGGCACGGAGCTCGTCCATCTGTTGGGTAATATTCTGGATCGCTGCCTCACCCTGGGTGGCCCGATCTGAGATACCCTGTACGGTCTTACTCATTCTTTGCGAGTCTTCATTCATAGTGCCAAGGGTGGAGGCAAACTGGTTCGTGGTGCTGGCCACCTCTTCAACGGATGCACTGATTTCCTCTGAGGTAGCTGCCATTTCCTCCGTGGTTTCCGCCAGTTCGCTGGTGACACTATTGATGATCCCCAAGTCTCTTCTGAGACTTACGATGGTTTCATTCAAGGCCGCACCAACTCTCCCCACCTCATCGTTTCCCTGAATATGTACAGTATCGGTCAAATCACCTGAGGCAAGGGCTTCAATTACCGTTTGGACGCTTCTAAGTGGCCGAGCGATGCGCCGTCCCATAAGCACCGCCAACACCCCGCCGATCACGACAAAAGCTAAGGAAATGAGTATCAAGAGTCGGCCCAGCTGCTCAATGTTGCCCAGTACTTCATCTTCCATGGCACCAACTGCAATGATCCAGTCGGTTCCAGGAATGGGCGCCAAGCCACTCATATGGGCTGCTCCATCAAGAGTATAGCTCACCACACCCGTATTGCTTCCAAGCTCCTGAATGGCTGTCCCCACTGGGGCCAAGTTTCCACGATCGCTAAAGATATTCCTTTGCTCGAATATGTACTCCGCCTTGTCGTGGGCAAACAAGGTTCCATCCCGGTGAAAAATAAAGGCCGAGCCGCTTACGCCAAATCCTAGACGGTCAGTGATTTGGCTTAGGACAGCACCATTTTGTGTAGCAATTAAGACACCGACGATTTGGCCTTTGTCCTTAATGGGCGCCGCGTTCACCAAGACTAATGTGCCATCGGCCCGACTCACCACAAGGTCCGACACGGATGAGTTACCTTTCATGGCCTCAATAAAATAAGGACGGTCCTTTACCTCTGCTGTTGTCCCATCTGTCAAGCGGACAAATCCGGTGAGATCAACCACTCCAAAGGCTTGAAAGTGCCCTATTCTCTCCAATTCCGAATGCAAGACGGGTTCCTGTTCACTCCAATCCATGCGCATCAAGTCCGGCCTTGCCACAATCGCTTCTAGACTAACCAAATGTCCTTCAACCGTTGCTTGCACATAACGGGCTGCTTCCACAGCCTGAATTGTCAGCGCCTTCTCTGCCTCCTCCAAAACCGCGGCGGTCCCCTGGAAATAGGCAAATAGGCCAAGACCCGCGCAAATTAGGAACACCAAGATTCCTGCGTTAAGCGCCACCTTACTTGCTATACTCTTCACTCTTTCACCCCTTTTGTTGTTTAAGCCATTTCGAGCTAGTCCTCTGCCATTTTTGGGTTGATGACAATGGTTCTCCTTAAACTGATAAAATCCTTTTCCGAAGGATACTACTTGCGGCAAACTTTCAAAACTAGGACAAGAACCCCCCAAGTGGAAAAACTTGGGGGGTGCGACCCTAACGGAGGACGAGAAAGACAAAGAGAATCAAAGCGATAACGATGGCTACTATCCAGGTATCAAAACCTAGGTTTTTCGTGTTCCAATAGGGGTTAAACTTCCTTCTCACAGGCCTCTTCAGAGCTTCTTGGATTTCTTCGAGTAGGGATGTTTGCTTCCTCTCCCCATCCCCTCTTCTTGAGACTCCCTCGATCACATCATAGATGCGATCTTCCATGTGCTCTTCCCGCTCCTGCCAGTCCTGCCTGATTCTCTGAACCCGCTTGGCCAGTTCACCTTCTTTGGAACGCCAAGTTTGCACTCGCTTACGCTCCCCATCCCGGGCTTCTTCAAGCTTCTTCATCAGATCCGTCGTAGAGATCAGTTCAACCTTGGGCGGTTTCCACCTCTTAATCTGCGCCTTTGTCTCCTGCGTAACCCGGTCCACTTGTCGCCACGCTCCAGTAAGCGATTGGACCCTACGTGGTAGCCAAGTATCCGCCAGATAGATTAAGCCGCGAATCCCTGCCCGGGAACCATTATACACCTGACGATACACCAAAAACTCCACACTCAGCCAACGAGGCACCCGAATATACTTACCAAACTTCCAGAGCAGAAGCAAGACCACAGCAGCAATGGCATAGGAGGTCAAGGGACTCATCACTTCATGACTTCCCCAAAATGGTACATGACCTAGATGATCTAAATCACCTTGGTAAAAAGGCAGAAGTCTTGCTGCAGGGATCACCAACTTGTCCACGGCCCTCTGGGGAAATACACCAATGGCCAGAACAATAACCAGATAAGCCCCGAAAATCAAGCGGTGGGAGCGACTCAGATCGGTAACCTCCGACCAATCCCTCTTCGCTTTGCCAAAAAACGTCTTGATCCAGATTTTTGAAATATAAGCAGCGGTTAAACCGCCAGTAACCACAAAGACCCGCTCCAAAAAAAGCAGGGAGGGCCATCCCAAGAAATGATAGGCCTCTAGAATCGCTTCGTGAATGACGATCTTGCTAGCATAGCCATTGAGGCCAGGTATACCCGTGATAGAAGCAGCTGCCACCAAGAAAAAACCTAGAGCAACAGGCATCTGCTTACGTAAACCTCCGAGCTTGTCTAGGTCCAGCTCACCCGTATGCAAAAAGACGGCCCCGGCCAACAAGAAGAGAAACGATTTGAAAAAGGCATGGTTAATCATATGCATCCAGGCCCCAGCAAAGCCAAAGGCCCCTCGAGAACCTAGTAAAACACCCGAACCAAGGGCAAAGAGAATATAACCCATCTGGCTAATACTCGAATAGGCCAAAACCCTCTTCATCGAATCATTTAAGATACCCATAATCGCCCCGATGAACATGGTAATAGCGCCAATCCAGACGAAAATGTAACCAAAATTCTGCTGGAAGGAAAACAAAGCATGCCCATCAGGTACACTCAAAACCACAAAGAGAAGACGCAAGAAACCATAGGCACCGGTCTTGATCATAATCGCGGATAGCACAGCTGAAGCCGGAGCCGGAGCCACTGGGTGAGCCTTGGGAAGCCAGATATGAAGAGGAATCATGCCAGCTTTCACACCAAAACCACCGATTAGCATAACGATGATTAACCAGGGACTAATCCCCTGTTCCACAATGAGATGGAGGGCCGGTTCAAATCCTGTCGCCCCCACCACAAACTGAAGCAAGAAGATCACACCAAGAAGGGCCAAACCACCAGCAACACTCAAATAAAGATAAACATTACCTGCCCGCATGGACTCAGGATCCTGTTCGTGAATAACCAAAACGTAGGCGGCAAAGGTCATAGCTTCAAAAAAGAGGAAAAGGCTGAATAAATCCCCAGCCACAAAGACACCTACAGTGCCACCAAGGGTAAATGTCCAAAACGCAAAAAAGCGTGTCTGATGATGTTCATGGGCCATGTATTCTCGGGCAAAAGCGGTGGCTAAAAACCAGACGAGTGTTACCACTACTGCAAACACGGCACTTACATAGTCAACCTTCCAACGGAGGCCAAATTGCATAAATCCTTCTAGAGCGTAGACTAACTCCATCCCCTGCTGCACTAGGTAAAATTGCCAACAAGCGACGGCAAAGGTGGCAAAGGCAACGGCATTAGTCACATGACTGCGCAATTGGTCGCCAAAACGTGCGGCGATCACTACCGCCCCCGTCCCTAGGGTGGGGAGCAAGACCAAAATTAAGGGTAAAATACTGGTTGTGCTGGACATGAGCCTTACATTCCCCCCCAAACACGTTAAAGAGCCCCTGCACCGTTGGGGTCAAAAAGTCCACCGCAAGATTCGAGAAGAGGCCAAAGAAAAACGTGGCCACAATTAAAACAATCAAGGAAATCTGAGCCCCCAAGGGGACTACTTGTTTCTGAATCTCCACCGTTTCCTTCTTAAAGAAACCCGCAATCACAATGGGCATGTAATAGAAACCATTCAAAAGACTACTGAGCAAAAGCACCAATAAGAAAGGAAGTTGGTTCGCCTCGAGGGCGCCTAGACCGAGATACCACTTGCTGATAAATCCGCTCAAGGGCGGAATGCCCACCATGGACAGGGCCCCCACAGAAAAAGCGATCATGGGAATAGGATAGACTCTGCCTAAACCCGCCAAATCATCAATCTTCCTACATCCACTATACTTAATTAAAAGCCCCACAGACAAAAAGAGCATACTCTTCATCACAGCATGGTTAAATACATGAAGTATGGCACCGGTCATGGCCTTTTCTGAAAATAAACCAATGCCCAAAAACACATAGCCAATTTGGGCCACGGTAGAATAAGCCAGCATCTTCTTAATATCCTTTTGCCGTATAGCCATGATGGAACCGATAAAAATTCCCAAAGTCGCCATCACTAAAAGACTTCCCTGCAGAGGCAAGGTGGTCAGAAAATCTAAGGGGAAAACTCGGTAGAGTAGCTTGAGTAGAACTGCAATATACACCTTGACCACAAGTCCAGACAAAATCGCACTGGATGAAGTAGGTGCCGAACCATGTGCATCAGGTAACCAGACATGCAAGGGGAAAAGGGCAGCCTTCACAGCAATACCCACCGTTAGCATGGCGAGGGTCATCAAAACAGTTAATGGATAGCTTGCATAGGCTTGTGGCAGGGCACCCGCCAAATAGTCCAAGTTGAGGTAACCTGTAACCATGTACAAACCTGCAATACCCATCAATACTGTACCCGATCCTAGGGTACTCATAACCAAGTACTTGACGCTCGCTTCCATGGCGAGCTTGTCCCCATTGATAGCAACTAGAGCTGCTGCTGCAATAGAGGAGATCTCCAAAAATACATACATATTAAAAAAGTCATTGGAAAGGACGATGCCTAAAAGCGAACCGAGGAGCACCAAGTAAAGGGCATAATAGCGGGTAATGACCTTAGGGCTAATCTCAGCTGGCAGGATATCATAGGCAAAGAGAATGACAAAAAACGAGACGCCAGCAAAGGTCAGAAGTAGAAACGCCGTAATCGGATCCGCTTGTAGCTCGATGCCCAAAGGAGGGGCCCATCCTCCCAAATGATACACCAAGTTACCCTGGTTTGAGACCAAGTAGGTAATGAAGCAAACCATGGCAAACGTTGCCCCGGTTGTAACCAAAGCAACGTTACGCGCTAAATTCCTAAATTTCGAGCCAACTAGCAATATAAAGTAAGCCCCGACTAAAGGAAGGAGGATCGTCAAGGGCATGATATGCGCTCTGATCATAGTTCCTCGCTCCTCATACGCGTGATCTCATCTACATCGACTGTTCCATAGTGCTGATAAAGGCGCACAACGAGCCCTAGTGCAAAGGCAGTCACACTTACCGAAACTACAATACCTGTGAGAATGAGAGCCGAGGGAAGTGGATTTACGTAGGTAATGCCAGGGTTCGCCTCCGCAATAATCGGTGCGTTACCGTCCTTGACGTAACCAATTGCTACCAAGAACAGAAAAATCGCACTCTCCATGATATTCATTCCAATGATCTTCTTAATCAAGTTGGCATGACTCAGCATGATCCAAAACCCGGTGAGAAAGATAATGAAGGCCATGGCATAAAAAAGATTATCCATTCTTACTCCTCCTCCTTCTCCTTCTCCGCTAGATTTGTGAATAAGGTAATCATAGTCGAAGCAACCTTCAGACCAATTGAAATCGTCAAAAGCACAATCGTACCGCCACTCAAAAAACGTCCCGATATGCCAAGTGGAAAGCCGGCACCTTTATTGCTCAAGAAATTCGCACCTAAGAGAATTCCTGCAAGCCCAATACCTACATAGGCTAGAGCACCGCAACTCTCTACGATACGCGCCAGAGAACCAGATAAACGAAGATCTTCGTCATCTATGCCAAAGGCTAAGACATAGAGAATCAAGCTCGAAGCAATGACAGTCCCGCCCGCAAATCCTCCACCAGGTGAATTATGCCCGAAGAGGATAATGTAGAGGCCATACATCTGCAGGTAGGGGATCATCATGCGAGCTACAACTTGGACGATAATATCCCTCAATCTCTATTCCCCCTTTAGCTGCGAAGTACAGCCAACAAGCCAGCAATGGCTGTTAACAGCACCGTTAGCTCACCTAAGGTATCAAAACCTCGGTAGTCGGTAATGATAGCTGCCACAACGTTCTGTACGCCTGTTTCTTCCTGTGTGTTCGTTAGATAATACTCACTGACCTCATTGTGCACGGGGTTCGTAGGATCTCCGAAGACAGGCATCTCCCGCACCACCATGACCAGAAGTACACCAATCATCACCAGCGTGATAACCTCTAACGCAGTTCTCATTATTCCATCCTCCGCGTTCTGCTAATAGCGGCAAACAAGAGTAGGGTCGTTACTCCTCCGCCAATCGCCGCCTCAGTAATGGCCACATCAGGAGAAGCCAACTGCTGCCACAACAAGGCCATGGTGAGGGAATAAGCAGAAAACACAATGGCTGCGCTGATGAGGTCCTTCGTGCGCCCCACAAATATGGCACAAACAATCAGGAATAGTAATAGAAGGAAATGTACAAGGGTCATTGTTGGTTCTCCCTTCCAGAGACGTCTTTGACTGGGATATCACCGCAAGCAGCTGGAACACCTGTACGATAAGCAGACTTACCGATCAAATGGGCTGCTGTTGGGCTTGTAATCCAAATGAAGGTGATAATCAAAAGGAGCTTCAAACTCGTAAACGTAAAGCCTAAGTAAACCACAGCCCCCAGGAGGGCTAAACCCAAGCCCAGGGTATCCCCTTTGGCTGTAGCATGGACACGCATATAGATATCGGGTAGGCGGATGAGTCCAATAACACTCACGGAAAAGAAGAAGACTCCACCGGCCATTAGAATCGCAGCAATAATTTCACGCAGAGTAATCAACATGTTTTGGCCCCCTAACCCAAGGATCCCTTTTCGATATACTTAGCCATACCTACAGAGGTGAGGAAGTTGACTAAGGCGTAAACTAAGGCTACATCGACAAAAAACAGTTGCCGTGTTGCTAGGGCAACAAAGACTAGAACC
>JAAYOK010000248.1 GCA_012520355.1 Bacillota bacterium
GAATTTGTAGTGGGCTTTGTGAGCATCCCGAGTGGAATGACAAGGTAAGATGACCATGTAAGATGACAAGGTAAGATGACAAGACAAGATGACAAGGATGAAAAAGTAGAGATAATGAGAAGAATAGGAACCCCGCGGCCAGCTGACCGCGGGGTTTTTGTTGACAAGGGGCCTGTCCCTCGATCAACTTGACGAATTTCGCACGATGGGTCCTGCATAGGGTCATGCTGAGCTAGGGCTTTTTCACGATGGGGATCCAGATTTCGGCTACAGCCTTGCTTTCACTGAGGGAACGGTCATCATAGCGCTCAAAGTCAGCACATCCGGCGGCAAACTCATGGCCAGAGCGGGGAAACCATTCGTTATAGATATAAGCCCAGGTGTTCTGAATGTGAGGGGATAGGCTGTTCTTTTCGGTCGGTGGTGTGGTAAATACCGCGTATGTGGCGGCGGGAATGGTTGCAGTTTTCAGTTCTGGATCCAGACCTGATATATCGGATACTTCAAGTCCGATGTAGTAATTGAAGTGGTTTGTTTCGATATTCATATCCAAACAGACTCCGTACAAGGTATGTTCTACGATGTTGGGCTGGGAATGGAGATGTTTGGCTCGTTCAGAACCGAGGTACTCTTGCCAGAATCGGGGTATATCCTTCAAATTCTGTCCGTTTTCCGTGGTGGTTTCTAGAACATAGCCTGCTATTGTGAAGGAAGAACGTTCCAATAGTCTTGGTTCCACGATAATACCTCCCTTAAGTTTATACTCGAGAAACCGGGACAACTCAACGCGTTCTGGTATACGAGCGCTCGCATGAAGGCGATATCGCTCCGGTGGAAGTCCATATACTTTCAAGAACGCTTTGGTAAACCCGGCATGTGTTTGAAATCCATAATCAAGTGCAATATCTAAAATGCGTCGATCGCTGGTTAAGCTTGCTGCCGCATGGGCCAGCCTTCTTCTGCGCACAAACTCCATAACTGGCATACCTACATAGGCACCAAAGATGCGATAGTAGTGATAGGGGGAAAAGCCGATTCGAGCCGCCAGATCATGAACACAGAGAGGTTCCGTAAGGTGATCTTCGATGTAGTCGATACTCTGTTGAATTTGATCCAAGTAACTCAATCATCATCCCCCCTCTTTGCTCGCTACCCTCTACTCCATCCATGTAGACAGCTCTCGCCAGTCTTGTCTCGGACGTTCTCCAGGCGTCTCCGCCGGAATCCCTAAGGCTATAGCTGCCATTAGTTCCTCTTTCGTTGAAGCGAAGGCTTGAACCTCGCATCTTGCATAAAGCACATCACAGATCCAAAGTGTGCCTAAGCCCATATCCTGTGCCGCCAGTAAAAACGTCTGAATCGCAGCTCCTAGGGACTGGGTATCCACGAGCAACTTAGCATAGGCATATGGTTCCGGAATGTCTTCCCGGCTTAGGCGGTTGAACACCAAGATCACAACTGGTGCTTCTGCCATGGCCTGGATACTGCCTTGCAGGCTTCCGGTAGGTTGGCCCTTCGATTTCGTCTCTTCTAACACTTCCTGTAACGTCTCTACCAAGCGTGATTTTGCTTCGCCCGTTGTGACAACAAATCTCCAGGGTTGCCCATTTTTTGCGCTCGGTGCTCGTATAGTCAAGTCCAATAGTCTTTCGATTACATCCCTGGGAACAAGATCTGCTTTGAACCTGCGAATACTACGCCTCCCCTGAATTGCTTCCACTGTCTCCATGCCTATTCCTCCTCTCTTTAGAACCATAATAATACATGGACTTCAAGAGCATTTATCCATTCTTGCGAATTGTGTGGGGGCCAGGCCCTCGATCAATTTGCCGAAAAACGTACGAGGGAAGGGATAGCTAGTGTCATGGGGAATAGTCATCGTATTGGTTAAGCGGCAAATAGCGAGGATGGACAAGGAGGAAAAAATGGACAGTAAGGTAAGCAATAATATTTCCCGTACGATGGAGTTTCTGGAGGAACAGTTTGAGCACAGCGAATACATGAGAAACAACCCCGCCGACAAGAGATATCGCTGGGAACACACCATGCGGGTTGCTCATATTGGGCGCCAGATTGCCCAAGGTGACGACTTAGACGAGGAGATATTGGTTATCGGGTGTCTCTTGCACGATCTGAGTTATGTGGATACCTTTTATTCCGAGGACGACTGGTTGAACCACGGAAGGCGTGCTGCTGAGTTGGCCAGACCTTTTCTGGAGACTTTGGAGTTGAACGCTGAACAGATTGACGAGATTTGTTATGGTATAGCAATTCACGTGGATGATCATGCAGATTTTCCGGGAGAACGTACTCCTCTAGCTGTGAGTATAGGGGATTGTGATAACATCGATCGCTTTGATGTCTACCGGATTATTGAGGCTCTTAAGAGGCAGGGCTTCCTCGACCTGCCCTATGAAGAACAGGTCGAGTATGTGGCAAAGGTGTTGGAACGGCTGAAGAAGTACAAAGGGATTGAAATGGCAACGAAAACTGGAACAAGGCTGTGGGTAGAGCGGATTAGCTTTCAAATCCAGTTCTTCGAAAAGCTTGAAGCACAGCTGAAATCGAGTGTTTTTTCGTCCATCCCTCTCTAGCGGGACTTTAATCGCCTAATCGTGGGACTTGTGGCGCGGTTTATTGTGTGACTTATTTTGCGACTTATTATGCGATCTGCGGGGACGCCGTGGCGTACGTTGGGGGCCCGGTGTTCTCTCCTTTTTTGCTCGGGGTAAGACATAGTTATCCTCCGTAATTTGAACAGGAGTGGTGCTTGGTTCCTTGGTGAGGAGCTTCAGAGTCGCAGCGAGGAGGGTAACAGAATCATGATGTTCTAAAAGGCTCTCGGCCATTCCTCGATACGCCGATAAGGCCGACTCTTCGACCGTTTTTAGCACGCGCTCTATCGTTACTTGCTGTTGTCCCGCTAGGGCATCTGTGAGTGTCGGCATGGGATGCCGAATAATCTTCCGCTTGGTAAGGTTCTCGATAATCCTCAGGTGATCCAGCTCCCGATGGGTGATAAACGTAAACGCCACGCCCTTACGTCCGGCTCGCCCTGTGCGTCCAATGCGATGTATATAGCTTTCCGGGTCTTGGGGGATGTCGTAGTTGTAGACATGGCTCACTCCCTCGATATCAAGTCCCCGGGCTGCCACATCTGTTGCCACTAGAATATCGATGGAACCAGAGCGAAATTGGCTCATCACAGCATTTCTCTGACTTTGGTTGAGATCCCCATGGATGGCACCGGTGGAATAACCGCGACGAGACAAGGCTTGGTTAAGCTCATCCACTCGTTTTTTCGTCCGCCCAAAGATGATGGCCGCTTCTGGGGAATGTAGATCTAAGAGGTTGCAAAGGATGTCAAACTTCTTTCTTTCGGGTACTTCAATGTAGTGCTGTTCTGTACTGGGAACGGTGATATTCCTTGGTGTAGCCTGAATCATAGTAGGCTCCTGCATAAACTGCTTGGCAATACTCTCAACAGCCTTGGTAATTGAGGCTGAAAAGAGCAAGGTTTGGCGCTCAGCTGGCATATCACCCAGGATATACTGGATATCATCAACGAATCCCATATTGAGCATCTCATCGGCTTCGTCTAGGACTACGATGGAAATGTTCTGAAGGCGAATGGTCCTGCGCCGCATATGGTCCATCAGTCGACCAGGTGTGCCCACTACGATTTGCGGTCGTTTCTTGAGAAGCTTAATCTGCCTCATCATATCTTGACCACCATAAATTGGTAGAGTGTGTACCCGTTTGTACTCGCCGATCTTGTTAAGCTCTTCTGCCACCTGAATGGCCAGCTCTCGGGTGGGAACCACAACCAAGCCCTGGATGTGCTCCTGATTTGTTGAGGCTCCTTCGATAATGGGTAAACCAAAGGCAGCAGTCTTGCCCGTTCCCGTTGGTGCTTGCCCGATTACGTCGGCACCCGCGAGGGCCAGAGGTATAGCCTTCTCCTGGATGGGAGTGGGTTCTTCAAAACCCAGTTTGTAAATGGCCTGTAGTGTTTCAGAACTGAGGCCTAGTTGTTCAAAGGTAGACAATGGTAATTCCTCTTCTCTATTGGTATTGCTGTAAGGCTCGAAACCTTAGATTCGTTTGGCAACGTCTATTTTGTATATTGTGTCCAGAAACAAAAAGGCGATGACCCTCGGTTCCGACACAAACAAGAGGGACATCACCTCGAATATCATACCACATAAACCAGATTTGTGTTGGGGAAATTTGTAAATATTCTCGCGCCGAGTCAACTAACACCCTTCCAGGGTCCACCCTTCGTCTACGAAAAATGTAAAAAAAAAAGAGTTTTTGTACACACCATTGCTTCTTTGTCGAAGAGCTGATGGCGGCGTGCAAACCCAACGGCAGCGTCAAGTGACCACTTATCCTCGCGCATTCTTTGTTCGGCATAGTTTGGAAAGCCTGTTACTCGGTGGAAGCGAGACATTTTCTTGCATCGGGCACGGTTTTTCTCATAGACTGCTTGTCCGGTTTCAGGGTAGTAGCACTCAAAGGGCTTCAGTTCGGCTCCGAGCTGCGTTGTTGTCCATCGAATGATTTCTCTGGTTATGGTGCTTCGGTGCCTTCCTAATGCTCTGGCTATCGCACTAGGGGTTAAACCCTCGTCGAGTAGAGCACTAATTTTGCCTCGTTCGAACGAAGATAGATGTTTGAATTTCGATTGAGATGTGGTACTCTTATGTTCAAGAGCCATAGCCGAGACCTCCGTATTGTTATTAGTTTAGTCACCAATATCATACTAGGTTTCTGGCTGTGGTTCTATTTATTTTCCGCTGTTGCACTTCATTCTACAATGAGCCATAAAGGGTTTTTCAGTAATATAGGTTGACATGGTTTTTTGAAATAAGATATAATTTTCTATGGTATATACGCGCGTCGTTGGAAGGAGGTCGTA
>JAAYOK010000249.1 GCA_012520355.1 Bacillota bacterium
CCATGATAGAAGCCGTCACGAAGGGTTCCTTAATGTGATCGATGGATGTGACCTGAGGTAAGGACGCAGGGTTATCTACCTCTTTCACACTACCATCGGTTAGTACAACCTGATAGACAACACTAGGAGCGGTGGTGATCAAGTTGAGATCAAACTCCCGTTCCAAGCGTTCTTGGACAATCTCCAGATGCAGCAAACCCAAAAATCCACAGCGATAACCAAAACCAAGAGCCACCGAAGACTCTGCTTCGTAGGTCAGGGCCGCATCATTGAGCTGCAGCTTGTCTAGGGCATCTCGCAGAGCAGTATACTCTTCGTTGATCACAGGGTATAGACCGCAATAGACCATGGGCTTTGCCGGTCGATAACCAGCGAGAGGTTCTGTAGCTGGTCGGGAGGCAATTGTTACAGTATCACCTACCCGCGTATCGCGTACATCCTTCATACTGGCAATTAAACAACCAACATCACCTGGGCCTAGTGATTCAACCCGAACTAAGTTAGGACGCAGAACACCGAGATCCGAGACCTCAAATTTCCGCCCAGAACTCATCATTTGGATGATATCGCCAACTTTAATTGTTCCGTCCACAACTCTAGCGTAGGCAACGGCCCCACGATATTGGTCATAGTGGGAATCGAAAATCATGGCCCGAGTTGGAGCCTCAAGATCTCCCTGAGGCGGTGGAATACGGGACACTATACTCTCCAAGATGTCTTCAATACCTTGCCCGGTCCGCGCGCTCACCAAGATGGCTTCTTCACCAGGAATACCAATGCTCTCTTCGAGCTCTTGGATGACCCGTGCTGGATCTGCATTGGGCAAATCGATCTTGTTGATCACAGGAATGATCTCCAAATCATGATCTAAAGCCAAATACAAGTTCGCCAAGGTCTGGGCTTCAATCCCCTGGGAAGCATCGATCACTAAGAGCGCGCCTTCACAGGCCGCTAGACTGCGTGATACTTCGTAGGAAAAGTCCACGTGCCCTGGTGTATCAATTAAGTTCAAAATATAGTCTTGACCATCCTGGGCACGATAGGTCAGACGTACAGCTTTGAGTTTGATCGTAATTCCCCGCTCGCGCTCAAGATCCATGGAGTCCAAGACTTGTTCTGCCATGTCTCTTTCACTCACCGTTCCGGTGTGCTCCAAAATCCGGTCAGCCAAGGTAGACTTACCATGATCAATATGGGCAATGATACAAAAATTCCGGATGTTCTTCTGAACCATACGTTTACCAATTCCTTCATAGAATGATCTGCACACATTATACCATAGGGAAGGGCATTTTCAAAACAATCAATCTTGGGCTCGAGCTTTAAGCTTCTTCCGCACAGCACCCAAGACAAATTGGGTTTCTTCCATCTTCAAAACTATGCTCAAGACAAAATACACGAGGACGCCTACTCCGATCCCGACAAAGGTCTGGATTAACTGCCCCATTTTCGAAGCCAAGGAGAGATGACTTTCCAGCAAGGAAACAGTCAAAAAGGCGCTCCCACCCATCAACACCGAAGCAATGGTTGATTTGACAAAGGTCGACAAGAGACGCTTGTCGACAAAGCCCGGGAGGCGACGCCCTAAGATTCCCAGAGCTAAGACCATATTAAAGATGGAGCTCAGAGAATAGGCAAAGGCCAAGCCGCCGGCGCCCAAATTTGTCCACTGCAAAAAGGCCAGGCTCAGAAGGAAGTTCAAGACCACTGTCACAAACCCAATTTTCACTGGAGTCTTGGTATCCTGTAGAGAATAGAATCCTCTGGTGGTAACCTGCAAGGCTGACTGGGCAATCAATCCGGGCACATAAAAAAGTAAAACAAAGGCTGTGGCCAAGGTATCAGCGGCAAAAAATTCACCGCTTTCAAAGAGCAAGCGAACAATGGGCACCCTTAAAAAGGCCATACCTGCCGCGGAAGGAATTGTGATGAAAAAGACAATTCTGAGGCCAAAGGAGAG
>JAAYOK010000250.1 GCA_012520355.1 Bacillota bacterium
AAATAGATTATAATAGGTATGATATTATGCAGAAGGCGTATGGGAAGCTGGACGCGGTCAGCATTGGAAGGAGGGATACTGGTGGCAGAAGTTAAAGTAGGTAAAAATGAGTCCCTCGATAATGCGTTGCGCCGTTTTAAGAAGCAAATCCGGATGTCGGGAGTTTTATCGGAGGCTAGAAAACGGGAACATTATGAAAAACCAAGCGTAAAACGTAAGAAAAAGTCTGAGGCAGCTCGCAAGAGAAAGTTTCGCTAACTAATTTGGCTCGATGTCGCATCCAACGATATCGAGCCATTTTTTCCAAAGGGGTGTTGAACGTGAAGGGAAAGAGCTTTGCAGTGGCCATTGTCTTGGTATTGGCGTTGAGTATAGGGGCTTTGGCCTCCCCACTTGTTTATTCCTTACCCATCAGTGGCGAAATCGAACCAGGTTTGGCAGCCTTTGTGGCCCGAGGAATTCAACTAGCCGAACGCAATGATGGAATCGTACTACTGACCATCAACACCTTCGGGGGAAGGGTTGATGCGGCCACGGAGATCAAAGACTTGATTCTAGCTGCCAAGGTACCTGTCATTGCTTATGTCAGTGAAAGGGCTTGGTCCGCGGGGGCGCTTATCGCTCTGGCCGCGCCAGAACTTGCCATGGCACCGGGAAGTAGTATGGGAGCCGCAGAACCGCGACCCATGGAGGAAAAGACGGTATCTGCCCTAAGAGCAGAGTTTGAATCCACCGCACAGCGTTGGGGACGAAATCGTCAGCTCGCAGCTGCCATGGTGGATGCGGACGTAGCTATCGAAGATCTGGTGGAAAAGGGCAAAATTTTGACGCTTGCCGCAGAGGATGCGTTAGAATGGGGGATGGCCAATCGGATGGCAACGAGCACCCGGGAGCTCTTAACAGATCTTGGGTATGAAGAGTATCAGATTCTGGAACTTGCGCCCCATTGGGCGGAGCAGATAGCACGCTTCTTGACAAACTCCACGGTGAGCTCACTACTACTAAGCTTAGGATTTTTGGGCCTCATTTTTGAGATCACTTCGCCTGGTTGGGGAGTACCGGGTACAGCTGGCATGTTGGCACTGATTTTGTTCTTTGGGGGCCGCTATGTTACGGGTTTGGCTGGCCTTGAAGCCATCTTGTTCTTTGTACTAGGTTTGGTGCTGGTCATCCTGGAAGTGGCCGTGATTCCTGGCTTTGGTTTGGCGGGGATTTTGGGCATCGGGTCCGTTATTGCTAGCATCATTTTAGCCTTTGGTGATGTTCAGACTGCCTTGTTTAGCCTATCTATCGCCATTACAGTCAGTGTACTGGCGGTTATCTTGCTGTGGAGTCGGATTCGAGAATCGCGACTTTGGAAGCGCTTGGTATTATCCCACGAGGAATCGCCTCAGGCTGGGTATCGTGCGCCAGCAGATCTAAGCTATCTTCTGGGCAAAAGGGGAGTGACCCTGAGCGCACTGCGTCCTGCTGGTACTGTTCAAATTGACGGGAAACGTTATGATGTGGTTTCTGAAGGAGGCTTCATCCAGGCCAATTCTTCCATCGAAGTTGTGGTTACAGAAGGAACTAGGGTCGTTGTTAGGGAAGTAGGGGAAAAATAACAATCTAGAGGAGGTCGAAGTATGTCTTGGGTTTTTGCCGGGATTATTCCCATTCTATTGTTGATTTTTCTGATTATCCTGTTTAGTTTTGTTCCTGTAGGGCTCTGGATTTCTGCCATTGCCGCTGGTGTTAAGGTCACTTTGATGAGCTTGATCGGTATGCGGCTCCGGAGAGTAACCCCGAGTAGAATTGTCTTACCTTTCATCAAAGCCCAAAAGGGTGGAGTCGAAACATCGATTGATAAGTTGGAGGCACACTTTTTAGCGGGTGGTAATGTTGACAATGTGGTGGATGCCTTAATTGCTGCTAATCGGGCAGACATCCCCCTTCCCTTTGAACGGGCAGCAGCCATTGATCTGGCCGGACGTAATGTGCTGGAGGCTGTGCAGATGAGTGTTAATCCCAAGGTGATTGAGACTCCTTTGATTTCTGCTGTGGCCAAAAATGGTATTGAACTCAAGGTTAAGGCACGGGTGACCGTGAGGGCCAACATAGATCGTTTGGTTGGAGGATCCGGTGAAGCGACCATTATCGCCAGAGTGGGCGAGGGTATCGTTACCACGGTTGGTTCGAGTGCAAGTCATGAAGCGGTGCTGGAGAATCCCGATTTGATCTCCAAGACTGTTCTTGATAAGGGACTTGACTCAGGTACTGCTTTTGAGATTCTATCCATCGATATTGCTGACGTAGATGTAGGTCGCAATATCGGGGCTCGTCTGCAGATGGATCAGGCTGAGGCCGATAAAAACATCGCCCAGGCAAAAGCAGCCGAAAGACGCTTTGCTGCCCAGGCCCGAGAGCAAGAGATGAGGGCTCAGACGCAAGAAATGCGGGCCCAGGTTGTGCAAGCTGAAGCTGAAGTTCCACGTGCTATTGCCGATGCCCTGCGGGAAGGGAAGTTGGGAGTGATGGACTTCTACAACATGCAAAATATCATGGCTGACACCAATATGAGGGAGAGTATTGGTGGCCGTCGACCAGATCGTGACCCCAATGCCAGTGACGACGAGACAAAACGGTAGGTGAATGCGATGCAAGGAGCGATCGGACTGCTACTTTATATAGCAGCCATGGTCTTAGGTAGCATCTTGAAAAAGATGGCACAGGATCGGGCTCGGCAAGGGACACCTAGTATGCCCGGTTTAAATGAGGTTTACCAAGTCAGTTTCGACGAGGTCGGAGCTGAGGATTCACAGCAAGCTGGCGATTTTGTCGAGGAGAGCGTGCTAGACACTGCTGGGACACATCTCTTTGATCTCACTATTGCTGAGGGTGTTCGTGAGTTGCAGAGTCAGGGTATGGACGACTTTGGAGACTGGGACGATTGGGATGACGAGGATGATAGGATTGAAGGAGATAGGGAACGAAGGAAAATCCCTGAGGATAGTGAATCTCGCCGTCTGAATGAGGCGATGCTGCCTCTAGGATCAGACTGGGCTCAGGCTGTTTTGCTCTCTGAGATCATACGTGAACCTCGGGCCAAGAGGGCTTGGCCTCATCGCTAGGCTTAGATACAAGGAGGATGTTGTCTGTGGAGCAGAAACTGAAGATCGGAATTATCGGCTGTGGCGGAATCGCCAACGGGAAGCACATGCCAAGTCTTGCTAAGCTTGGTGCTGTAGAAATGGTGGCCTTTTGCGATATCGAGCGCTCTAGGGCCGAACAAGCAGCGAAGGATTATGGCACGGAAGACTCGCGGGTCTATGAAGATTACCGCGAACTCTTGGAAAAAGAGTCCCTGGATGTGGTGCATATCTGTACGCCCAATAACTCCCATGCAGAGATCACCATTGCTTCACTAGAGGCAGGGCTACATGTAATGTGCGAGAAGCCCATGGCTAAGACTGCAGCTGAGGCCCGGGAGATGTTGGCGGCAGCGGAGCGCACAGGAAAGAAGTTAACCATTGGCTACCAAAACCGCTTTCGCAGTGATAGTGAGTATCTAAAAATGGCCTGCGAGCGGGGGGATCTTGGAGAAATCTATATGGCCAAGGCGAAGGCCATTCGCCGCCGGGCTGTGCCTACCTGGGGGGTTTTTCTTGACGAAGAAAAACAAGGGGGAGGCCCCTTGATCGACATCGGCACCCATGCTTTAGATTTGACGCTTTGGCTGATGGATAACTACCGTCCCAAGTATGTTGTGGGTACTGTCTATCATAAGTTGAATAAGCGGGAAAATGCAGCGAATGCCTGGGGATCTTGGGATCCCAAGGAGTTTACGGTGGAAGACTCTGCTTTCGGCTTCATTGTAATGGAAGATGGTGCCACGATCATCTTGGAATCAAGTTGGGCGTTAAACACTCTCTTCCAAGGTGAAGCTAGGACCTTTTTGCATGGCACCGAAGGCGGAGCGGATATGGAGGATGGACTTAGGATCAACGGCGAAGAGTTTGGCAAACTTTACACCAAAAGACCTGCCTTAGATGCTAGCGGTGTTGCCTTTTACGATGGGGATGCCGAATCTGAGGCAGAGCGGGAAGCAAGGCTCTGGATTGAGAGCATTCTTCATGATACGGAGCCTCTTGTATTGCCAGAACAGGCCGTGATTGTTACCGAGATTCTGGAGGCAATCTATCGTTCGGCACGTTCGGGAGAGCCAGTCCATTTTAAGGATGGGCGGATGCTTGCCTAGTAGAATCGCGCTGGAAGGTTAGATCCAAGGGGTCTAACCTTTTTTTTGTTGCATAATTTTAGGAGAGAGGAGGTAGACAATGGAGCCAGCCCTGAAACAAAGCATCAAGAGAAAACTTGCCCATACATTGGATTTGCCTTCGGAAATCCTCCTTGATCAGGCTACCATTCATCTTATGGGCGACGCTGAGGTCCACATTATCAATCATAAGGGACTCGTCAAATATTCGAGGGACTCAATCAAAACCAGAGCAAAACAGGGTATGATCGAAGTGATTGGTAACAACTTGGAGATCGCTTCCTTTTCTGCGAGTGAAATCAGGATCTCTGGCAAGATTCGACAGGTGATGTTATCATGATGTCTTTTTGGATGTGGTGGCAGGGGTATGTTACCGTACGGTTACAAGGACCTGATCTCGAGCGTTTGCTCAACAACATGGCAGAACTGGATATCTGCCTTTACAAGGTGGACCGTCCCACCTTAGATGTTATGCTCGTGGTTCTTGAAATCAAGGATTTCAAGCGTCTACGCCCATTACTCTGGAATTCCCAAGTCAATGTATCCATCTTAGACAAGCACGGAGCACCCTTTTTCTTTGCTACCTTTCGCAATCGAACGTTCTTAGCAGTAGGATGTTTACTTTCCCTCTTATTGCTCGCCTATTTGTCCAATTTTATCTGGTTTATTGAAGTAAAGGGTGGTCACTCTCTTCCCCTCACAACCCTTCAGGAGGTTGTGCAAGAATTGGGTGTACAGAGCGGTGTAGCTCGTAGCACGATTGAACCACGTGTCATTGAAGGGGAGCTGTTAAAACGATTTCCCACCCTGGCATGGGCACAGGTCAGTCTCAAGGGCACTCGCATGGAAATCTCTTTGACGGAACGAGAAGGAGTACAGAATGAGTATACTCTACCAGGGAACTTATACGCAGACCATGATGGAGTGGTCACAGAAGTCTTTGTACTTCAGGGTACACCGAAGGTAAGGGCTTCAGATACGGTCCGCAAGGGAGATTTGTTGGTATCTGGTGAGTATTATGACGCCCGAGGCCGTAAGCAGTTTGGCGCTGCCCAAGGTGTAGTTAAGGCTCGGGTGTGGTATGAGGCTGTGGGAGAAGCCCCCTTGATCAAGTGGGAACCACTCTACACGGGCAAGAGTCGCAGGCAGTATGTTCTGACACTTGGATCGATCAATATTCCCTTAGGGCGCAAGTACCCCAGGGAGACCCATCTACCAAGCGCCAAGGAGTGGCAGTTATCCCTAGGTCGTGCCATGGTTCCGCTTCGTTTGACGGAAATCATCTATCGAGAAGTTGAATACCAACAAACCCTGGTTCCGAGGCAGGAGGCAGAAACCACGGCCTACCGACTTGCTTGGGAGAGTCTGCTTGAGCAAGGGGTCCAAAGGGAGCAGGTTCGGGAGGAAAGGCAGAAGGTCGATGTGATGACAGACGCAGACGGCATCCGTGTTACAGTGCAAGTAGAGCTCGTCCGGGACATTGGGGTGTTTCGGATGGATTGATTTGCACTTCAGTCTCATTTTGCTTATAATAGGGGCATACGATGAAACCAAAGGATGGTTGATGCATTGAGCCAGATTTTACGCCTTCGAGATAATGAACATGCCCAAGCAGTCAGTGGTAAGCGGGATGAGAACTTGCGCTTAGTAGAGTCTGCTTTTGGTGTGAAGATTGTACCGCGAGGTTTAGAGCTTCTGATTAGTGGTTCAGACGAGGCGGTGAGTAAGACAACAAGGGCTCTCACTAACCTGGCCAGCCTGGGAACGGACCTAACGAGTCATGATGTCTATTATGCGATTCAGTTGAGCCAAAACGGAGAGTCCACAGCCCTAGAGGAGCTCAGTGCTGATGTGGTCGTGGCCACACATAGAGGTAAGCTTATTCGACCGAAGACGTCTGGTCAACGGCGTTATATCAAGTCAATTTCCCGCAATGATATTGTCTTTGGCATAGGTCCTGCTGGGACAGGGAAGACATATTTGGCCATGGCCGTGGCTGTTGCTAGCTTGAAAAAGAAAGAAGTGGAACGGCTGATCTTAACGCGTCCAGCGGTAGAAGCCGGAGAACATCTTGGATTCTTGCCAGGTGATCTCCAGGACAAGGTGGATCCGTATTTGCGGCCGCTCTATGATGCGCTCTACGACATCTTAGGACAAGAGACCTACTTGAAGTATCGGGAAAAAGGGATCATTGAAATTGCTCCTTTAGCCTATATGCGGGGCCGTACATTAGATGACAGTTTTATCATTCTCGACGAGGCTCAGAACTGTACGCCAGAGCAAATGAAGATGTTCTTAACTCGCTTGGGCTTTGGCTCTAAAGCGGTGGTTACAGGGGATATCACCCAAGTGGACTTGCCCCGGGGGAAGACGTCAGGACTGATTCAGATTCAGAAAATTCTTAAGAAGGTAGAAGGCATAGGCTTTAGTTATCTCCACGAAAGTGATGTAGTCCGTCATCCACTAGTGCAGCGTATTATTCAAGCTTATGACTCTTATGATAAGAAATCCTAGGAGGCGCATGGTGAAACGTAAGAAGAAGAGCAGTGCAAAACCAACAACACGACACATGCCAGAATTGTTCACAAAGGCTACTTTTCGGCAGTGGTTCTTCGGTGGAATCATTGCCACCTTTTTACTGGGAATCTTGCTCATCAATGCCCTGCCTCAGGGTGTCGATGTCGAGATCGGCCAGGTTGCCCGGAAGGATCTTGCCGCCCCTGTGACTGCAATCAACACAGAAGAAACGGAACGTTTGAGAGAAGAAGCAGCTCGGCATGCGGTTTTGCAGGCGAATGAAGATCCAGCGTACTATCTCCAGAATCCAGCTATTGTCTTACGGGTCGAAGAGAACATTACAGGGGTCCTCAATCTGCTGAGGGCAGGGATTGCACCAGAACCGGTGGAGGATGTTGGATTTGAAGTAACTCCAGAGGTTTTGTCCGTCTCTGAGATTGATCGTCGCTTGATTCGTGATTGGAAGATGGAAATTCCCAAAGTATCCCTGGAAGCCATAGCAGAGTTATCCTATGAAGAGTTTGATCAATTCGCCCAGATTACAACAGATCTGGTCTTGACCACCATGGCGGAGCGGATTAGCGAGGATGGTTTGAGAGATGCACGGGATGCCTTCGAAGCAGAGATCGATCGGAGCGCCCTGCGGGGCGAACCCGCTCATGTCGCCACCCTCATCGGCAGACAGCTCATCCAATCCAACTTAGTCTTGGATACAGAAAAGGTCAATCAAGCCCGGCAAGAAGCCTATGATGCGGTGGAACCTGTAAGGATTATGCAAGGTGAGATCATTGTCCGCAAAGGTGACGTGGTACGGGCTGAACATATTCAGCTTCTCACCGATGTTGGTCTCATCAAAACAGGACGAGATTATGGGGTCTTAGCAGGTCTCATTTTGACCGTGATCGGCATCATGACATTTATGGGTTTTTTCCTACACCAAGAGCATGGGAAGGTATTACAAAATGGTACCCAGCTCGGTCTGATTGGTTCGGTACTTGTCGCAGTCGTCGCCATGGGCAAACTTTTTTCCATGCTTAACTGGTCCGACGCGGCTTATTTAAACCCATCAGCTTTGCTTGGTTTGCTACTAACGCTTCTGATTGATGCCCAGGTTGCCAGTATTGCCACTGTTGTTCTAGCTGTCATCCTAGGATTGGTTTTTGAGATGAACTGGATCGTCACCGTCTTAGCCTTGGTTGGTGGTTTGACTGCCGTTTTGAGTGTCTCCAAGGTAAGCCAGCGGGGTGATGTGATGCGAGCAGGCTTCATCGTTGGTGGCGTCAATGCGTTCTTCCTTGTTGCCCTGGGCCTAGCCAGCCAGAATCTGGCCTTGGCACTTAGGAGCTATCTCGGGCTCCTATCTGGGGTCTTGGCTTCTGTTATTGCCATTGGGGTTTTGCCTTATTTGGAGAGTCTGTTTAAGATTACCTCTCCCATTCGTTTGCTTGAGCTCTCCAATCCGAACCATCCACTCTTGCGCCGTTTGATGCTGGAGGCTCCTGGGACGTATCATCATAGTATTCTGGTGGGAAATCTGGCGGAAGCAGCTGCTGAATCCATCGGTGCCGACGGACTTTTGGCCCGGGTTGGTGCCCATTACCATGATATCGGTAAGTTGAGACGCCCCTACTTCTTTGTGGAAAACCAGGTAGGCAAGGATAATCCCCACGACAAAATGGCACCATCACTTTCAACCCTAATTATTACATCCCATGTCAAGGATGGCTTGGAGCTGGCGAGCGAGTTTAAGATGCCGCCTGTGGTAACCCAGTTTATTGCCCAGCACCATGGTACCGACTTGGTTCGTTTCTTTTATCATAGGGCTTGTGAGGCTAGTGAAGATGACACAGTGGAAGAAAGAGACTTTCGCTATCTCGGACCAAAACCTCAAGGAAAAGAGGTCGCCATTGTTTCCTTGGCCGATGCAACAGAAGCTGCGGTGCGTTCCATTTCCAAGCCGAATCCGGGCAAAATTGAGGGCTTAGTGCGTAAAATAATCAAGGATCGCTTGAATTCAGGTGAGCTTGATGAAAGTGACTTGACATTCCAGGACATGGATCGGATCGCCAATGCCTTTACAAAAGTGATTATGGGCATGTTCCACGCTAGGGTGGAGTATCCTGAACAGATCACCAAGGAAGAAATCGAGGGGAAGAAGGCGAAAAATGGAAGTTTTGATAAATAGTGAACTTGAACTAGAGGATCTGAGCCCTTATGAAGAGCTGATTTCTCGGGGGTTTCAAGTTGCCGCGGGGCTCGAGGGTTTGCAGGGTGAAATTGAAGTGAGTATCACCTTTGTTACGAATGATACAATTCAAGAGTTAAATCGCGAGTACCGTGGAATCGATGAACCCACTGATGTGTTGTCCTTTCCCCAAGATGATGATGACTTCGGCGTCCAGGAAGGATTGCCGAGAGTTTTAGGTGATATTATTATTTCTTTAGAACAAGCTCGCGAACAAGCCAAGGAATATGGCCACAGTATCACCCGTGAAGTTCTGTATCTTGCGGTTCATGGTTTCTTTCACTTGCTCGGTTATGATCACCAGAGTCAAGATGAACAAAGCAGCATGCGAAAGAGGGAAGAGCAGGTGTTAGGAGAACTCGATTTAGGGAGAGAGTAAGAATGAAGCATCGCAATCTCTACCATAGTTTTCGAGATGCTTGGCGGGGCATATTGCATGTGTTTCGTTCCGAGAGAAACATGCGAATTCATTTGATAGCAGGACTGGTGGTACTGCTTTTTGCCGGAATCTCCGGCGTTCCCCGTCTCGAGTTTTTGATCTTGATTCTCACGATTGGCATGATGTTTGTGGCGGAGATTATTAACACCGCCTTTGAGGAAGTCGTCAATTTGATTACCAAGGAGTACCACCCCTTAGCTGGACTTGTGAAGAACATTGCGGCAGGGGCCGTTTTGGTCGCAGCCCTCACATCTCTGTGGGTCGGTTACATCGTTTTGAAAGACAAATTGTTACCATAAAGGTGGGAAAACCATGACTGGCAAGGAACTAATGGAGATTGCTCGTAAAGCTCGCGAACAAGCCTATGTACCGTATTCCAACTATAAAGTTGGGGCAGCTTTGCTCACAGCCGATGGTAGGGTCTTTACTGGATGCAATATCGAGAATGCAGCCTATAGTCCTTCCAACTGCGCTGAACGTACGGCTATTTTCAAGGCCATCTCTGAAGGAGTCAAAGACTTTGTGGGCTTGGCGGTCATCGCCGATTCACCGCTACCTGTAACACCTTGTGGTGTTTGCCGCCAGGTTATGGCGGAGTTTTTTGATCCGAAAACACCAGTCTACTTAGGTAATATGGCAGGGAACATCGTAGAGACCACGTTTGGGGAACTCTTGCCCGGTGCCTTTACCTCTCAAGCTCTCGTTCAGGAGGGGCGACACTAATGCCTAAAGATTATCGTTCAGGCTTTGTTGCGGTTGTGGGTCGTCCCAATGTGGGTAAGTCTACTCTCCTCAATGCTCTTTTGGGCCATAAAGTGGCGATTGTTTCGAATAAGCCCCAAACAACTCGGAACACAATCCAATGCGTCTTAACATTGCCAGATGCTCAAATTGTCTTTTTGGACACTCCTGGTTTGCACAAACCCTTGCACAAACTAGGTGAATACATGGTTAAAAGCACGTTTTACGCCCTAGAAGATGTGGACCTGGTCCTCTGGCTGGTGGAGATGGGACGCTGGACTACGGTTGAAGACCATATCTTAACGGAACTAGCTGGCGTTGATCGGCCCATTTTGCTGGTGGCAAATAAGGCGGATCAAGTGAGCCTAGAAAAGCAAGAAGAGTTCCTGGCTGAAGTGGCCACGAAACGGGAATTCGCTGGACTTCTGTCCGTCTCCGCGCTAGAAGCAACAGGTCTTGATGCTCTCGTTGAGGCAATTACCGAACGTTTAGACGAAGGTCCCCAGTATTATCCAGAGGATTGGATTACCGATCACCCCGAACGATTTGTCATAGCAGAGTTTATTAGGGAGGAACTCTTAATTCGAACCGAAGAAGAGATTCCTCATTCGATTGCAGTGGATGTAGATGAGATCAAGGAAGACCCCGCAAAGAACCTGATGCGCATTAGGGCGACGATCTATGTAGAGCGTGAAAGTCAAAAAGGGATCGTCATTGGTAAAGAGGGTAAGATGCTGAAGGAAGTCGGGAGCGGAGCTCGTCTCCAAATTGAAAGGCTCCTTGGCATTAAAGTTTACCTTAATTTGTGGGTCAAGGTAAAAAAAGATTGGCGCAATAAGCCAGGAGCCCTCAGGGAATTTGGTTATGAGTAACCCTCATACCAATTCCATGTCTGGCGAAACTTGTCAAGGGAGGTTCAGCTATGACTATCACACATGCCTATCAACCAGATGAACGCAGTCAATTAACAGAGCTTGTCGTCAAAGCAAAGGAAGGCGATACTCGAATTCGTGAACAGATCCTACAAGATTATCGTCCATTTTATTTAAGGGTGGCCTCCTCTTCTTGTAGAAAATACCTGGTTTTAGGACGTGATGACGAGGCAAGTATAGCTATGATCGCGTTCAATGAAGCTATAGATTCTTACAATGTTGATGGTGGAGCGTCCTTCCTCAGTTTTGCCGAGATTGTGATAAAGCGCCGGATGGTGGATTACTTTAGGCGGCAATCTAGAAGGACAGAGGAGGTCCCACTTTCTAGTTTTGAACGGGATGAGCAAGAAGAGAGCGTGATTCAACGGATTGAATCCAAAGAGGCCCAGACCGTTTTACAAATTCAAGAAGAAACTGAGGAGCGTAGGGAAGAAATCTTCCGCTTAGATCAACTCCTCAGTCATTATGGAATCCGCTTTTCCGATCTAGTTAAGATCTCTCCGAAGCACCAAGATGCGCGGGATCGGGCTTTGCAGGTGGCGAAGATTCTCGCGGGAGAACCGGAGCTCTTAGCCTACTTGACCACAAAGAAGTCGCTACCTTTAAAGGAACTAGAAGAAAGGGTAGAAGTGAGTCGGAAAACGCTTGAGCGGCAGCGGAAGTACATAATAGCCCTTACCCTGATTTTGATTGGTGATTTTTACCATCTGAGAGAGTATCTGAATCGACCAGTGTGAAAAGGAGGGGACCCAAGTGAGGTATAGTGGGGTTGTTGTGGAGATTGGACCGAAGAATCAAGTAATCATCCTAACTGCTCAGGGGGAGTTTATTAAGGTCCCTTTTAAAAAGCATGTTCAGGTAGGACAGGAGATTCGTTATACGCCCAAGCGGGAGCGCTTAAGTGTATGGCAATTGGGGTTAGCTGCCACCTTGTTTTTGGCCTTGGTAGGAACTTGGCCAATGATATCGGGTAGTCTGATTCCCACATCGCTTGCGCCAGCATTTATTATTACTCTAGATATTAATCCCAGTCTGGAACTGCAGATTTCCAATGCCCAAAAGGTATTGTCCATCGAGGGGCTGAACCGTGATGGCAAGGAGTTGGCCGCCAGTTTAGATGTGGTGGGAGATTCTCTTAAGCCAGCCCTGACCAAGATCACCAATCAAGCCAAGACCATGGGATACATGAAACAGGGACAAAGTGAAGTGGTTGTGACAATTGCCTCCCCCAATAGCCAAAATGCCAAGCTGACAGAATCCAAGAATTTAGGTAGCGGCGCGGGTGAACATGCAGAGATTGAACGAGCCATCGCAGAGGCTTTTGGCGGTACGCAGCTGGCCAATGTACGGGTTTGGCAAGTCCCCCGTTCTTTGCAAACAGAGGCTAAGTTAGCGGGGATCATCCCCTCAAGATATATTGCCATTCAGATGCCAGCCAGTCCCGTTCCCGTAAGCCCCATTATTCCCCAAAGACCGGAAACGAAGCTGACGGTCAACGATGTGCCTGAAGTAGAAGAGCCAATCAGCTCTTTGACTCGAACCACGAGCTTACAGGCGAATGTGGAGACTGTACGACCTGCCTTAACACCCTCGCGCTGGACGAAGGATAATGTGAGGGCAGCAACTCGAACCGATTTATATAATGTGGAATTTTCCGTGGCAGGGATTAAAGGAGACCTCTGATTTCGATTATGAGAGTAGATGATTTTGATTTTGCTTTACCGGATGAACTTATTGCGCAGACGCCACTAGAAAAACGCGATGCCTCACGGCTACTTGTGGTTCACAAAGATACCGGTCAAGTCGAAGACCGTACGTTTAGTGATCTGATTCAGTATCTGAAGCCTACGGATGTTGTAGTACTCAATGATACGCGTGTGATTCCAGCTCGCCTCTTTGGTCAAAACAAAGGTCCGCAGAAATCTGGTTTGGTGGAGCTACTTCTCTTGCGCCCCTATGAACAGGGGATGTGGGAGGTCTTGGTGAAACCAGGTAAGAGAGCACGAGTTGGCGCTGAAATCCAGTTCTCTCCTGAACTTTCTTGTAAGGTTGTGGAGATCACGAAAAGCGGTGGGCGTCTGGTGGAGTTTGACTATGAAGGTGATTTTGACCAAATTCTGCAGACGCTGGGTGAAACCCCATTGCCTCCTTACATTCACGAGAAAATCGAGGATCCAGAACGCTATCAAACCGTGTATTCCAAACACTCTGGATCAGTGGCTGCTCCTACGGCCGGCCTTCATTTCACGCCAGAGCTTCTCCAAGGCATGGAGAACCTGGGGGTCGCTATTTGTCCCGTGACTTTGCATGTGGGCTTAGGGACCTTTAGGCCTGTCAAATCTGAGCTGGTCCAAGATCATGTGATGCATGAGGAGTATTATGAGCTCAGTGAGGAAAGTGCCAGGATTATCAATGACCGCCTACGCTTGGGAGGGCGGGTTTTTGCTGTAGGGACAACATCAGTGCGGGTCTTAGAGACCCTGGCCACACCCCATGGGCAAGTTCGTCCCGGATCAGGCTGGACGGATATCTTCATCTATCCTGGTTACTCCTTTAAGATTGTGGATGTCTTGCTCACGAACTTTCATTTACCTAAATCAAGTCTCTTGATGTTGGTCTCAGCTTTTGCCGGTCCCGAAGTGATTCGCGGTGCCTACGCACATGCAGTTCAAGACGGGTACCGGTTTTTCAGCTTTGGCGATTGTATGCTACTTACATGAAGGGAGAAACCCAGTGCCTTTTAACTTTCAAGTCATGTACGAATCAAAGAATACCCGAGCCCGATTGGGGCGAGTTCAAACCACCCATGGTGTGATTGAAACTCCAGTTTTTATGCCTGTTGGTACCCAGGCTACCGTTAAGACCACAACTCCCCATGAACTCGAAGAACTAGGTGTAGAGATCATCCTCAGCAATACCTATCATCTCTATCTGCGTCCAGGGAGTGATGTGGTGGCTGAAGCGGGAGGCTTACATTCCTTCATGCATTGGAACCATCCTATTTTGACTGATAGTGGTGGCTTTCAGGTGTTTAGCCTTGGTTCCTTGCGTACGATTACGGAAGAAGGGGTTCAATTCCGCTCCCATCTCGACGGTTCCAAGCACTTTATTAGCCCCGAAAAATCCATGGAAATCCAGATGGATCTCGGGGCAGATATCGTCATGGTCTTTGACGAATGTGCACCTTACCCAGCAGAACGGAAGTATGTGAAGGAATCGAAGGACCTCACAACCAGGTGGGCAAAACGTTGTCAAAGGGCACATACTAGAGAAGA
>JAAYOK010000032.1 GCA_012520355.1 Bacillota bacterium
AAGGACAATATCCTTTCCAAACCGCTGTAAAGCTGATGACTTCTGTGAAAATCTACATTCGCAGATCCATCAGGTTTCTTGCGAACAAGGGGAGGATGTACGATTGCTATTTAGTGTGGCGCTCATTCTGTTCTGCGGATTTGCCTTAGGCGGTATTATGAAGACGTGTAGGTTGCCCGCTTTGCTCGGCATGATGCTCACAGGCGTTTTATTAGGCCCGAATGTATTTGACTTGATTGATCCCTCTATTCTATCGGCATCTGTTGAACTGCGGGAAATCGCGTTGGTCGTCATCCTAATCCGAGCTGGGCTTGCCATGGATCTAAAAGATCTGAGACGGGTGGGAAGGCCCGCATTTCTGATGAGCTTTGTCCCTGCTACCTTTGAGTTAGCGGCGGTTGTGATCTTTGCTCCACTTCTATTGGGCGTATCATATCTAGACGCCGCACTCTTGGGGGCCGTCTTGGCGGCAGTATCGCCTGCCGTGGTAGTGCCCCGAATGCTAAAGCTGATGGGGACTGGCTATGGACGGGACAAGAGCATCCCACAGCTCATTTTGGCAGGCGCGTCTGTTGATGATATTTATGTCATTGTACTTTTCGCCTCATTTACTGGGATGTATCAGGGTCAAAGCTTTGACTTTCTCAGCCTTCTAAGAGTGCCGATCTCTGTCGTCTCAGGACTGATTCTGGGTACCCTAACGGGGTATGTGATTGTCTGGATGTTCAAGAAAATTACGATGCGTGGCACCATAAGAATGCTCTTGGTTCTTGCAGTATCCTTTCTATTTGTGGAGTTGGAGTCGGCTGTCAGAGCCTATGTTCCCATAAGTGGTCTGCTGGCCGTCATGGCCTTGGGTGGCACAATCCTGAAAAAGGATGGTACGTTGGCGAAGCAGATGTCTGCAAAACTCTCGAAAACATGGGTTGTTGCAGAACTTCTTCTATTCGTTCTAATCGGTGCTGCGGTGGACATCGGATATATCGGAAAGGCAGGCATGATGGCAGTCTATCTTCTGATCTTAGCCCTATTGTTCCGCATAGCTGGTGTATATTTCAGCCTGTTCAAGACGGAGTTGAATCGTAAGGAGAAGTTGTTCTGTGCCATCTCCTACCTCCCAAAAGCGACCGTGCAAGCAGCTATCGGTGGTGTGCCATTGTCGCTAGGGATTGCTACTGGGCATACAATTCTAGCTGTTGCCGTATTGGCTATCGTGATTACGGCACCCATTGGAGCAATCGGTGTTGATCTGACCTACAAGAGACTGTTGACCCAAGGAAGAATGGCGAACTAGACAATCTATCTCAACAATAAAGCCAGAAACGGTCTGGAGGGACTGTTTCTGGCTTTGCCATGTTCATGCAAGATCTATCTCACAACGATGTTGTAGATGCGTCCTGGAACATAAATCTCTTTCACAATCGTCTTTCCAGCAATGGCTCTTTGCACATTGTCATTAGCCATCACTTTTTCCCGGGCTACCTCTTGGGAATCATCGAGGTTGACGGTAACATCACCCCGTACTTTACCATTCACCTGTACACCAATGGCGATGGTTTGGGCAATCGTCTTTTCTTCATCAAAGGTGGGCCAGCTCTGCTCGTTTAACATACCGGCAAAGCCCAAGAGCTCCCAGAGTTCTTCGGTGATGTGAGGTGCAACGGGATTGAGCAGGATCAAGAATGTCTTCATCTCCGCTTCGTTAATTGCTCCCACCTGGTTTACCTCATTTAGCAAGGTCATGAGGGCAGCAATGGCCGTGTTAAACTTGAGACTCTCGTAGTCGCCAGATACCTTTTTAATCGTTTGGTGGATCTTGGCCTCTAAAGCTTCGCTATAGGTGTCACCTGGCTGAACCGAGTCCTTGAGTTTCCAGACCCGATCTAAGAAACGCTTACAGCCCCTTACACCATCGGTGCTCCAGGGAACGCTCTTTTCGAAGTCCCCAATAAACATTTCGTACATGCGGAGGGTATCTGCTCCGTACTCGGCTACGACCTCGTCGGGGTTCACTACATTTCCCCGCGATTTCGACATTTTCTCATTATTCTCGCCGAGAATCATGCCATGGGAGGTCCGCTTCTTGTAGGGTTCAGGCGATGGTGCCACTCCAATGTCATACAAGAATTTGTACCAGAATCTAGAATAAAGGAGATGCAAGGTGGTATGCTCCATGCCGCCATTGTACCAATCTACAGGCATCCAGTACTCGAGGCGTTCCTTGCTGGCGAGCTCCTGATCATTCGTAGGATCGATATAGCGCATAAAGTACCAGGAAGAGCCGGCCCATTGGGGCATGGTATCGGTCTCCCGCTCCGCAGGTCCACCGCAGGTGGGGCAGGTTGTTTCTACCCAGTCGCGCATTTTGGCTAAGGGCGACTCGCCTGTATCTGTCGGTTCATAGTTTTCTACTTCTGGGAGGCGAAGGGGAAGTTCACTTTCGGGAATCGCTACCCAGCCACATGTGTCACAGTGGACAAGGGGGATGGGCTCTCCCCAATACCGCTGCCTGGAGAAGACCCAATCGCGCAACTTATAGTTCACCTTGGGTGTTCCAAGACCCTTCTCTTCAAGCCAGGCGGCAATTTTCGACTTCGCGCTATCTACATCCAGACCGTTTAGGAAACCAGAGTTGACCATGGTGCCGCTCTCTGTATCGGTGTAGGCAGCCTCGGTTACATCTCCTCCTGAAACGACTTCGATGATGGGCAGGCCAAAGGTTTTGG
>JAAYOK010000033.1 GCA_012520355.1 Bacillota bacterium
CCCCCATCGTACACTGAATCAAGCTGGTCAGACCACGCTCTTGGGACTTACTTCTCCTCCGTCTTAAGGCCGAAACAGGTATAAAAAAACGACTAGCCAAAATGACTAGTCGCCTAAGGGCAGTTTGTTAGTGGGCTTTCACTTCCGTCCAAATCCTGTCATAGATGCTTAAGGTCTGGCCGAGATTGACGAAGATTTCCGCATCCACCAAGTCTTCCTCTTCCGGATAGATGCTGCGATCCGTCGTTATCTCCCGGGGCAACATCTCCCGCGCGGCCCTGTTGGGTGTGGCATAACCCGTGTACTCTGCATTGCGCAGTGCAATTTCTGGGTCATTCATGAAATTGATAAAGCGCATGGCCCCTTCTTTGTTCTTGGCTTCCTTGGGAACCGCCATCACATCAAACCAGAGATTCGTACCTTCCTTGGGAACGGCGAAGGCTAGATCAGGATTTTGCATCCGGGCTACCGTGGCCTCTCCAGACCAGACTACGGCCAAAGCCGCCTCCCCTGCAATCATCTTATCCTGGCCCTCGTCTACTACATAGGCCAAAACCAAGGGTTTTTGCTCCTTCAGAAGCTCCCCTGCCTCAGCGAGCTCCTGAGGGTCTAAGGTATTTATGCTGTAGCCCAGTTTTAAAAGAGCTACGCCAATGGAATCCCGCTGGCTATCCAGCATCAAAATCTGCTTACTATACTTCGGATCCCAGAGGATATCCCAGCTATCTACCTCATCATCCACCATAGTGGTATTGTACAAGATTCCGACCGTACCCCATGTATAGGGAACAGAGTATTCGTCCTTGGGGTCATATTCTAGACCCTGAAAGCGTTCTTCAATATGCTGGGCATTGGGAATGGCTGTTTTATCAAGTGTCGCGAGCATATCTTCTTCCAGCATCCTGGTGAGCATATAGTCCGAGGGGAAAATAACATCATAGTTACTACCACCAGACTTGATCTTCACATACATGTCCTCATTGGTGGCGTACGTATCGTAGACAACCCGCATCTTCGTTTCTTCCTCAAACTCCGCAATAATGCTATCGTCAATGTAGTCGCCCCAATTATAGACGTAGAGCGTGGGCTTTTCGCTACAGGCCGTGGTGGTGAGACTAATTATTACCAAGGCAAGAAGAATGAAGAGATTTGTACGTTTTTTGATCAAATCGATCACTCCTTCCATAGACCTTCCCTTCCCCTCGCGAAGACAAAATCCCTGCTACAAAAAAGGAACACCCCTGGGATGTTCCTCTTCGTTCCAACTCGTGTCGCTTGTTTAGTGCGCTTTGACCTCTGTCCAGACCCGGTCGTAATGGCGTAAAGTGTCGCCAAGGTGGATAAAGAACTCAGCATTTGCAATGTCTTCATCGTTTGGATAGGCCTGCCTATCGTTTTGAAGCTCCTCAGGTAGCATGGCCCGGGCCGCCAAGTTCGGCGTAGAATAGCCCACATACTCGGTATTCCGGAGGGCAATCTCGGGACGGTTAAGAAAGTCCATAAACTTCAGTGCTCCGTCCACATTCTTCGCTCCCTTGGGAATCGCCATTACATCAAACCAAACGTTGGTACCTTCTTCAGGGATGACATAGGCCAAATCGTCATTTTCTGAGATGGCATACATGGCTTCTCCAGACCATGTCAGAGCCAAGGTTGCCTCACCAGAGACCATTTTATCCTTACCTTCATCCACCACGTAGGCTAGAACCAAGGGTTTTTGCTCTTTTAGGAGTTCCCCTGCCTCAGCCAGTTCGTCTACATTCTTGGTATTGGCGGAATAGCCAAGTCTGATTAAGGCGGCCCCAATGGAATCGCGCTGGCTATCCAGCATCAGAATCTGTTTCCTGTACTTCGCATCCCAGAGTACATCCCAACTTGTGATTTCTTCATCCACCAGGGTTGTGTTGTACAAGATACCCAAGGTCCCCCAGAGATAGGGGAGAGAATATTCATTCTTGGGATCATATACCGTGCCCATGAGACGCTGATCCAAGTGTTTGCTATTGGGGATTTTTTCCAGATCAATCTTCTCCAACATGTCTTCTTCCAGCATCCTGGTTAACATGTATTCCGAGGGGAAGATCACATCATAGTTGCTTCCACCAGACTTGATCTTAACATACATATCTTCGTTGGTAGAGTAGGTGTCATAAACCACCTTCATACCAAATTCCTTCTCAAACTCGCCTAAGACATCTTCATCAATATAGTCGCCCCAATTGTAGACATAGAGGGTTGGCTTTTCCTGGCCGCACCCACTTAGACTCAGGCTAAGCGCCACCAAACCCAGTACCAAAAGAACTAATTTGCTTTTTCGCACCATGTTTCCCATTCCTTCCCTTTTTCTCTTCCCGGGCCTGCCGGACATTAACGACGATCAAAAGTAAGAGTACAAAGGTAAACATAATCGTCGACAGGGCATTGATTTTGGGGTTAATCCCCCTGCGGGCCATGGAGTAAATTGTGATGGAAAGGGTGGATACTCCGGAGCCGGTTGTAAAGAAGCTGATGACAAAATCATCAATCGACAAGGTAAAAGCCAAGAGTAGACCGGTGATGATCCCAGGCATGATTTCTGGAATAATCACCTTCCACAGCGCCTGCACTGGGGTGGACCCCAGATCCAAAGCAGCCTCATAGAGGTGCTTATTGAGTTGCCGTAGCTTCGGCAAGACAGACAAAATCACATACGGAATGTTAAAGGTAATATGGGCCAAGAGTAGCGTCAAATAGCCCAGCCTGACCTTGGCGAAAACAAAGAGAATCATCAGGGAAATAGCGGTTACAATCTCCGGGTTCAAGACGGGCAGATAGGTAATGTTCATAATCACCTTTTTCTGCAATCCCCGGGAATTGTGAATGCCAATGGCCGCCAAGGTACCGATGACTGTAGCCACAAGGGCCGAAACCACACCAATTAGCATGGTAGAATAGAGCGAACTCATAATCGTTCGATCTTGGAATAACTCCACATACCAGCGGAGTGTGAATCCTCCCCAGACGCCCCGAGAACGGGAATCGTTAAAGGAGTACACCATCAAGACTGCAATGGGCATATACAGGAAGGCGAAAACGAGGTAGATATAGCTCCGCTTGAGAAACTTTACCATAGCGCCACACTCTTTTCTTCCCCTTCAAAGAAGGACATAATGGCCATACTCAGCAAAATCAGTACAATCATTACCACCGAAATGGAGGACCCGAATCCCCAATCACCCACAACCAAGAACTGCTGCTCGATTAAGTTACCGATCAACGTAAACTGGCCGCCCCCCAGTAGTCTGGAGATGACAAAGGTGGTTAGGGCTGGCATGAAAACCATGGTGATACCGGAGACCAAACCAGGCACACTCAAGGGGAAAATCACTTTCGTGAAGACCCGGAAAGAGTTAGCCCCCAAATCCCCAGCGGCTTCGATCACTCCCTTGTCGATCTTGCTGAGCACGGAATAGATGGGGAGCACCATAAAGGGTAAGAAGTTATACACCATACCCAAGACCACGGCAGATTCGGTATACAAGATGTTTAGGTTCGGCAAACCCAGGTTACTTAAGAGTACATTGATGACTCCATTTCGCTCCAGGAGCGTGAGCCAAGCATAGGTCCTCAGAAGAAAGTTCATCCACATGGGGACCACAAAGAGGAGCAAGATCAC
>JAAYOK010000034.1 GCA_012520355.1 Bacillota bacterium
AGCTCTCGCCACAAAGCATCCTATTCATACAGGGATGACTTCGGTTCCTTCCCCCCAAGTCCTGCTTAAGCCTAACATCATCCCTACTTCCTTCCCGTTTTCGTCAAATTGTGTGGGGGCCTGTCCCTCAAATACGCAGGACTTTTGCCTTTTTATGGGGAATCATACATCATTCGAGCCTGCAGGAGTGAGAGTATGCCCTATCAGTTCGTCCCGTATACCGTACTTCTTCTAGCCTCCGCTTTGATGACAGGCGCCTTAGCGATCTATGGCGCCAAACAGCGACGCCTCCTCGGAACGAACATTCTCGGACTTTGCATGGCCATTGGCACCCTCTGGTCCCTGGCCAATGCCTTAGAGCTTTCTGCCCTAACCTTTGAACACAAACTCTTTTGGGCCAATCTGCAGTACATCGCCTACTCCCTCGGGCCAGTGGCCTGGCTCCTTACGTCCTGCCAATTCACAGGACGTTCCCACTGGCTTGCCTGGAAGAACGTTCTCCCCTTATTTCTCATTCCTACAATCACCATTCTCTTGGTCTGGACCGATCCTACCTGGGGATTCGTGCGGGCGAACCTCACCCTGAACACCTCCGGCCCTTTGTACGTCCTGGACAAGCAATACGGTCCTTGGTTTTGGGTGCACTTCTCCCAATCCTACGCTTTGAACTTCTTGTCCATCCTCTTACTGACTCAAGCTGCCTTAAATCGAAAGAGTGTGTACCGAGGCCAAGCCACCTTCCTCCTGGGGGGGATTCTCTTAGTCGCAGGTTCCAATCTCCTCTACGTCCTCGGTCTCGGACCGATCACCGACCATGACATTACTCCCATTGTCTTTTCCCTCGCTACCGGCCTCATGTTTTGGGGAATCTATCGCTTTGACCTCTTTCAGTTGGTTCCCATTGCTTGGGATCGAGTCTTCGAAGCCATGGAAACAGGGGTGGTGGTGATCAATGAAGCGGGCCGTGTTGTGGATCTCAATCCCGCCTTCCTCCATATGTTTTCTGCTGAAAGTGTCAAGCCGAGCCTGGGTATACCCCTGCGAGCCATTTCTCGGGAACTGGCCGAGTTCAAACCGGGATCATCCCTAGAGGTGGATCATCATTTGAAAATTCAGGGTAGTTTAGGAGAAGGCGAACGAGATTATGAGGTTACAGCCTCCACCATCACCGATCATCGAGGCTTTGTACGGGGACAGGTCATGGTCATCAACGATGTTACAGAACTAAAAATGGCCCAAGAGCGGCTCCGGCTAGAACAGCAAGAGGTGGCCGTTACCCAAGAGCGCATCCGCTTTACCCAAGACCTCCACGATAACCTCGGACAAGTTCTTGGCTTCGGCAGCCTTCAGGTGAAAGCCATCCTGAGGGAGCTCGAACGGGGCAAGATGGACAAAGCTAAGGAATCTATACTGCGCCTCGGGGAGGTCTTGGACGAGGCGCAACGAGACATGCGGGCCTACGTCCACGGTATGAGGGCTCGAGAGTACCAGCAGACGAGCCTGCGCACCCTCTTGGAGAGACAACTTCAGAGGCTCAGAGAGCAAGAGCATTTTCAAAGGGAGAACCTTATTTTGCATCTCATAGACCATGACTTCTTGCCAGAGGAGAAAGCTCAGATCTGCCACATCGTGAAAGAAGCACTGAACAATATTTTGAAGCATTCCCAGGCAACGAGAGTTGAGATCGAACTTCGGCCTAGCCAGGAGACTTGGCTCTTGACCATTACCGATGATGGCATCGGCTTTGATCCCAGGCGAGCCTTGGAAACAGAGACTGGAGGTTCTGGTCTATCCATTATCCCGGAGCGAGCTGGTCTTTTGGGAGGGAAGATGCAAGTTACGTCAGTTCCAGGCAGAACGGAAATACGAGTGGAATTTCCCAAAAGAAAGGGAGCGCCTAGTTATGCGGATCATGATTGCCGATGACCATCCCCTCTATGCAGAAGGGCTGAAGAATCTACTCGAAGACGACTTTGACATTGTCAGCGTGGTATCCACAGGCCAAGAGGCCGTTGAAGAAGCCCGCCGGAGCAAACCGGATGTGATTTTGATGGATGTTAATATGCCTGGTCTAGACGGCATTGCCGCCACACGCCAAATTGTGGCGGAACAGCCCAATATCAAGATCTTGATGCTGACCAGCTTTGCCGAAACCGACACGTTATTTCGAGCGATTCGAGCGGGGGCCGTAGGTTACTTACTGAAGAACTTGGAGGATACCGAGATTATCTCGGGACTGTGGGAGTTACAGAAGGGGAAGAATCCCTTTTCCCCAGGTCTGGAGAATCAGATCCTAGAGCAATTCCGTCTCCAAGGAAGCCCTCGTCTACTTCAGCAAGAACTTAGCCTCCTCAACGAAAGGCAAATTGAAGTCTTGGATTTGGTAGCCCAAGGACTGGAGTATGCGGAAGTGGGCAAACGCCTTTATATCAGCGAGCGAACGGTAAAATATCATATGGCAAGAATCAAAGAGATCCTGGGGCTCTCGAATCATGCTCAAATCGTAGCTTGGGCTTGGGATCATGGTTTGGGCAAGACTGTCTCCAAGTGCAATTGACGTGGACATTCCAGTGGTTAAACTGAGATTAGGAATCTAATCACTGGGAGGAGACCCATCATGCGTGTGCGATTCAAAGGAACATTGTTGCTTAGCTTAGCTGTTGCTTTCCTTTTTCTGTCTGGTTGTCTGTTCGGTGGTCTGAAAGATATTGATTCCTTGGAGCTAGCTGCAAGTCAAAGTGTACTGGCCTTTGGAGAAACAACGGAGCTTATGGCCAGAGGTAAGACGAAGACAGGGAAAATTGTCTCAGTCATTCCCACTTGGGAGATTCTGGGAGGTTCTGGTACCCTGAGCGAATCAGAGTTTCAAGCCTCTGATTGGGATTATGAAGGTCCCGTAGTTTTGAGAGCCACCTACAATGGGGTATCGGCGGAGATTACGATCAACGTTAATGGCTTACTCAGAGATTATGAAGATCCCTTCCCCGTACCAACTTCACCTTGGGTTGTACTTCCCGCTAAGACAGAAAGTCGTGTTGTCGAAATTGGCGAACCACTTGATTTCTTTAGTACCACAGTCTATCTACGTAGGCAAAACGGTAGTTCCCTAAGGGGCTGGGGCCGTTTTGTCTGGGATGGAAGCATTATGCTTCCCGATGATCCAAGCCCATACACTTGGATGAATCCCAAATTCTACGAAGAAATTCCCGAGATTCCAAGGCTGAGCCACCGGGTCCATTTTGAACTGATCGAGACTCAAGTTCTGGGGAGAGGAACGAACTTTTCCCGCTCTGTCTCCCACCGCACGGGAACAACATTTGAAGAAAGCAAGGAGTTAATGCAGCACTTAACCTCAGAGACAACGGCCTCGGCCCGCTGGGGTTGGGGCGAGATCAAGACTACGCTAACGTATGAGATTGAGTCTAGGACCAAGCAATCTGTCAAGATTGAGAAGGAAGAGACTGTCACCCGGACTTGGAGTTTCGAACATCCCAATGACTTTGACACCTACCTCTATAGCTCTTGGAACAAAGTCGATACCTTCTATTTGAGCGATAGCAATGGAGTTCCGTTAGAGGATTCTCCGATTTTCGCAGGCTATGGTTTCAGCTCCTCTCCAGTAGAAATCCGGGGCGCGGTCGTAGTCCAAAAGACCTGGGGCTTCAACGACCAACGATAAAGGCGTAACGATCAACGGCCAACCATAAACAACCATAAACAACCACAAACCACCGTAAACCACCGTAAACCATCAAGTACGGAAAAAGAGAGATGGCGCATGTGACGTGCGCCATCTTTTTGTGCAACAACGAGTACGTTTTTCGCACAATTGTGTCGGGGCCTGGCCCTAAAACAATTTGCCGGGATTCAGAATGTTCTTGGGATCAAAGACTTCTTTGATCTGCTTCTGGAGATTGATCAGAGTATCCCCCAAATCTTCGATTAGGTACTGCTTCTTGGAGATACCAATACCATGCTCCCCGGAGACTTGACCACCTAACTCCTTACCCCGCTGGTACATGAGATCCATAATCTGATCCATCTTTTCCTTCCAGACACTCTTCTCCAAGTCGTCCTGGAGAATATACACATGCATATTTCCATCCCCGGCATGGCCGAAGCTACGAATTCGTACACCAAATTGCGCCTCCAACTCCTTGGTATAAGCAATGAAGTTGGCAATTTCGTCCCGAGGGACAACAATATCTACCTCATCCATGGGACTTTCCGCCTTCAAGGCCTCGAGAAACGCGCCTCTGGCGTTCCAAATCCCGTCTTGCCTTTCGATGGTGTTGGCAATCAAGACATCTATGGCGCCAGCCTTCAGGCATACCTCCCCAGCCGCCTCATACTGCGTTTCCAGTTCCGCCGAGCTATATCCATCAAAGCGGAGTAAGAGATACGCAGGGGCGGTTTTATGGGGAAAGGTTAGGCCCAAAAACTTCTCTGCGCTTAAAATGACATCTCGTTCCATAAACTCGATAGCCTGGGGCATCAGTTGACTCCGAATAATCTCAGGAACCGCACCAATCGCCTGTTCCAAAGAGGGGAAGGGTACCAGAAGCGACAAAACCTTGCTTGGTAAGGGTAGTAACTTGACGATGATCTTAGTGATAATCCCCAGAGTCCCTTCGGATCCGATCATCAGGTTTAAGAGACTATAACCCGAGGAGTTCTTAGCCACCTTGCCCCCAAGCCAGACGAGCTCTCCTGTGGGTAAGACAACTTCCATACCCATAATATGATCTCGGGTTACCCCATACTTAATCGCCCGCATTCCACCGGCATTAGTGGCAACATTTCCTCCGATAGTGGCACTTCTTTCTCCTGGGTCTGGAGCATAGAGAAAGCCTAGCTTCTGCGTTACTTCCTGGAAATCCATGAGAATCACGCCAGACTCTACCGTGGCAGTCAGATTGTTCTCATCAATTTCCAAGATGCGATTCAAACGTGCGGTCGACAGCAAAATCCCTCCATGTAAAGCTACACAACCACCGCAAAGGCCTGTGCCGCTACCCCTGGTAGTGACAGGGATTCCCCTTTCATAAGCGTAGCGCATAATCTGGGCAACACACTCTGCACTATGGGGTTCAACGACAACATCAGGAAAGGCCCGACTTTCGCCTAGCTCATCATGGGCATAGTCCTCTGAAATGGCTTCCCCCACTTGAATGTACTTCTCACCCACCAACTCCGTGAGATAGGCGATATCGGCCTCAGCCAACTTGGGATATTGCATCTAAGCTCCCCCCCTCTTTGATGATTTCGATCAACCTTGGTACGACCTCATAGAGATCTCCCACAATCCCGTAATGGGCCACATCAAAAATGGGTGCATCGGGATCGCTGTTAATGGCAATGATGGTCTCTGCCCCCCGCATGCCAGCCACAAGTTGAATGGCACCTGAAATACCGCAAGCGATGAAAAGACGTGGCCGCACAGTTCGACCACTCATGCCGATCTGTTGGTTATAGTTAGCCCAGCCTTGTTCCACTAGGGGCCTGGTGGTTCCCACAACCCCACCCAGTAGACCCGCGAGCGTCTCCAGGAGCTCCAAGCCCTCTGGTCGACCTATGCCACGACCAGCTGCCACAATGATCTCCGCATCCGTAATGGAGCTGGCCACTGCATGGGGCCGAAACCCGACCGTGGTTATCTTCGACTGCAATTGACTTGGCTCCGCCTGACAAAGCACAATCTTGCCATGGGGCTTAACTCTCTTGGCTGGAGGCATCACCTTGTATCTGACGGTGGCCATCTGGGGACGATGCCTAGGAGTTACAATCTGCGCCATCACATCACCACCAAAGGCAGGACGGGTCTGGACTAAGTCACCATTCTCCTTCACCGCCAACGTGGTACAATCTGCCGTCAGTCCCGTCCGCAGGCGAGCCGCCACCCGAGGTGCCAAGGAACGACCAAGGGGAGTTGCCCCCATCAAAAGGATATTCGGCTTAACCCTCTCCACAAGGTCCACAAGAATTGCCGTATATGGTTCGATGCGGAAACATTCGAGTTCCGGGTAATCAAAGAGATAGACTTGATCCACACCATAACTCAAGAGATCAGCGCCCAAATCCTTTACCTCATGACCAGCCAAACAGACAGCAACTTCTTGGCCAAGCTGCTGGGCCAGTTCCAGACCCTTACCAATCAACTCATAGGTTACCGGTGCTATTTGACCTTGCC
>JAAYOK010000251.1 GCA_012520355.1 Bacillota bacterium
GAGGGGTTGAAGAAGGCGAGACTCGTGAAGAAGCGGCAGTTCGTGAGGCCAGGGAGGAAATCAACTTAGATATTACGATCATACGATTTCTGTTCGAGGGAACATACTCTGCTGGGACTGAGTATTGCTTTCTTGCGGAACCACAACATGGACAACATCACCTTGTACTGGGGCATGATCCGGAGCTGAGTGGCCACGAACAGGTGCTAAAGCAGGCCGCTTGGATTCCAATCAACGAGCTCAAAGATGATCTACATGTCTCCAGGGTGATAGGATCACTAAACCAGGAAGAAATTGTGAAGTACAGGATTCGTTTGTGACCACGATGACATTCTGGAAATAACGGAGGAAAGCATGGGAGATTTGGGCTTGTGTCAGGTGACAAGTATAGCTTGATCATTGATGCAGGGGAGTCGCCGGAACACGTTCGGAAGATTAGCAAACAAAAGCCTTCCCCCTTAGACTATGTCAGATCTTCAGCACACCACGAAACCCTCTTGCACCATAGTACGAATCGGCACCATTATGATAGACAAATACAGTATCATAGCGTCGATCGCAGAACAGAGCTCCACCGAGTTTCCTGATTTTCTCGGGAGTCTTAACCCAGCTCGACGTCTTTAAATCAAAAGCGCCCAAGGTCTGCAAATAGCGATACTGATCTTCTGTCAAAATCTCGATTCCCATCTCAGAGGCTAAACCCAAAGCACTATTGGCTGGTGGGTTCTTTTTTCGAGCTTCTAATGCTTGTTGATCGTAACAAATACTCCTACGCTCTGAAGGACTTTCCGGTGAGCAATCAAAGAAAATGTACTCGCCTGTATCTTCGATACCTACCACATCTGGCTCGCCGCCTGTTCTTTCCATCTCATTTAGAGACCAAAGCTTATCAGGGTTTGCCTTCAATTTTGCTTCCACGTTAGACCACTTCAACTCGGGGTGCCGAATCGGATGGGCCTCGAAACGTTCCTGAAGAATATGGAGGAGTTTCTCACTTTCTGCCGCTGTAAGTGTCTTTCCGACCATGCCTTTCAGCTCCTTTTTCGTCTTGTTTGGACATTTTCATAGAGGAATGCTCAATCCTACCCCCATTTTACTACGATCCTTACAGTTTTTGAAGCAATATGAATAAACGAGGCCAAGAGCAGTTTTTGCGGCAGGAAGAAGGGAGACCAGTCATTTGAGAGAAGTGACTTCTTAGATGGAATAAGTCCCACAGAGCTCCCAGCGGGCTTGCTCAAACTCTTAGATCTGCTGGAGGAAGTTATAAGAAAGCTTCCACCCGAGATCAGGGAAGAGCTCAATCTTCCGTTCTACAATTTCATGGACAAGCGAATCAGAAACTTAGAAAACTGCGGCGAATATTAATCGTCCTTGGGTGACTATAACGCGATTAGGATGGTTTGATGTAATGGCTCAATTCTATAATCAAGAACTCTCTTTAGCGTTTGACATCTACGGGTGTCCGCAGCGTTGTCGACATTGCTGGTTAGGAGACCTTCCGAACAACTACATGAATGTGGAGGAGGTCATCGACACATTTCTTAGGATCAAGCAAGAACAGGAAGCTAAAGGCTATTATGGTGTGCAGGTGAAATACTTTTCACCGGATGTCCGTGAACCTCATTTTGGGCGCGATTATGAGGAGCTCTATGCCAGGACAGATCGCATGAATGGATGCAAACTTGAGGTGGATAAGAACTATGAATTGCTGAGTTTGTGGCGTCTGGCCCATGATTTTGGCTATGCAAAGTGGGCCAAAGAGCGGGGCATTAAGCGCTGCCAGCTCAAAGTTTTTGGCTTGGAAAAAACCAATGACTATTTCCATGGACGCAAAGGCGCTCACCGCGATCTTCTTTTGGCCACAAATCGGCTTCTAGATCAGGGGATGATACCGCGCTGGCAAGTTTACCTGAATCAATGGGGTGTAAAGGAACTAGATGGTGTGTTAGACCTGGTTTGCGAACTGAATCTCTGGGAGCGGGTGCAGGAGTTAGGGGAGCCTTTTAATATTCATTTGACGACCTTCGATTCGGAGGGAAATGGATTTAAAAACCATAACTTACGGATTAATAGTGCGGACAAGCGTTTTATACCCAAGCTACTTTGGCAGAAAACCTTGGAACATTTTGGGGAGGACTGCTGTTTAATGACGGAATCAGAATGGATCCAAGCCATTTTGGCTGGTGAGGATCGTACCCCCATGCCCAAAGAGCACAATCTGTTTTTCTTTGTCACTTCAGATTGGGAGGTGTACCCTAATTTGGGTGAAGTCGCTCCGTGGTGGAGGCTGGGTAATCTGCAAAAAGACCCCTGGCTAGATATCTTATCTAGCTACAAAAACAATATTCCCATAGGGTTACGCAACTTAGATACCTTGACAAATAAGGAACTAGCGACACGCTATGGGGATGTAACAGGCGATAAACTGTTCATGAACGTGGATGAGCTGGTGGGTTACTATCTAGCTAAAGCGAACCGGTGGGATGCTTACGGACCATTCGATCATACAATGGGGTGATACCATGTTTAAGTGGAACTACAAAAGCCAGATTGAACACATGGCCGACTTTAAGGTTGCCAAGCTAGAATTTGTTATCAACTGGATTGGCCAAGCTGGGTTTGTATTCAAGACTGCTGAAGATGCCGTAGTATGCCTAGACCCCTACTACTCGAACTGTCTTGAACGTTATGAAGGGCCATCGGCCCGGCGTATGTGGTATAACAAGTTCAAGATAACCAACTTTCACCCAGATCTCGTGCTCTGTAGCCATGACCATTTAGATCATACCGATCCAGAAACATTGCCGTTGCTCTATGCCCATTCAGACGCAATTTTTGCCGGCCCCCCATCTAGTGTTGAACATATACGGCGGATGCGAATGAGCGATGAACGCTTACAGGAACTGCAGATGGGAGAAACGTATCGCATTAAGGATCTAACGTACAGAGCTGTCTTTGCAGATCATACCGAAGACAGTGTGGGTTTTATCTTCGAAATTGAAGGAGTCAAAGTCTACTTCACCGGCGATACATCCCTGAACGAGAGACTGTATGAACAAGCGGGCGTGGATGTGCTTATTGCCTGCGTTAACGGTAAATATGGTAATTTGACCATGGAAGAGGCTATTGTTCTTCATAAAAAACTTGAATCTAAGCTTCTCATCCCTATGCACTACGATCTAATTCCCAGTAATACGGTGGATATCAATCGTTTTGTGCACCTTTGTGAGCAAGAGGGGATTCACCATCTAATTATGGACGTGGAGCAACACTACTATTTCAAAAAGACAGGGGAACAAATCGAGGTTAGGCAACAGGCGTCCACCTTTTAGCTGGGGTTCGGATTCCATCGAGCAGCCTCTGATATCTTTCCAGGTCGTTCTGGCCAAACTTCTACATGGATTTCTTCTGCCAATCTCCCGGAAGCTGAATGAAGGGCCTTGGCCACACTTACTCCATTTTTCTCAAGATAATTGATCCATTCTAGCTCACCTAGGACCATGTTCGTACTTCGATGGGGACTATGGGTTAATCGAAGAACATAGTTAACGCCATCGATTTTGCCCTCGTATACATAGTTTTCGAAATCACCCAAGAGCTTGAGTGACTCAGCGGACATGCCAAATCGTTTGGCTGCTTCAAAGAGTACTTCATGGGAAAATTGTAGCTCTATTTCTCGTTCCACAAGCTATCGCCCCTTATACTTCTGCGAATTACTTTCTTACTTTTCCTTCGCTTCTTCGGTTTCCACTTTGTTGATGAAATCCAGATAGTAACGAACTGCGCCGTGGTCCTTAACTACTGTTGCTCTTGTGATGCGGATTGCTAGGATAATGCAGTCTTCATTGCTTTCGTCATTGGCAAAATCGTACCA
>JAAYOK010000252.1 GCA_012520355.1 Bacillota bacterium
AGCTTGGCATGAACATTACCGGTTATGATGATCTTCTCGATCCAAGACTAGCTGGTCGGATCGTTATGCCAGATCCAAACTCCTCGTCGTCTGCTTGGAACCATGTCTGCAACATTTTTGCAGCCTATGGTAATGACAGCCCTGAGGCCTGGGAGCTGATGGAAGGCCTATTGCGGAATAAGATGGTTATTTCCACCTCTTCCTCCGTTGCTTTCCGTGCTGTCCAAGCTGGTGAGTACGTTGTAGGTCTTTCTTATGAAGACGGAGCTTCCACATTGCTGAAATCCGGTGCAACCAACATTAAGTTGGTCTACCCAGAGCAAGGCGCATCCGCTTCCGCTTTCAGTGTTGCCATTATCAAGAATGCACCAAACATGGAAGCCGCCAAATTGATGGCCAACTTCCTCATGAGTGCTGAGGGACAATCAGCGCTTGGTACCGAACTTGGTACGCTTCGCTTCACCAATGCTAACGCTGTCTATAACACCCCTTATCTTCCTGCTACAGACGAAATCTACTGGGTTGATAGAGACATCGATTGGCTCGTAGAAAATAAAGAACAAATTCTCAGACGTTGGAATGACATCTATATGCGCACCAGATAGGGATTCCACGCAAAAAAATACAGGCACGAGGATTCCTCGTGCCTTTTCTATGTCTGTAAGCAGAATGTTAACAGGAAACTGGGCTCTTATTCGAGAAGTAGGCAAGGGAGATTTTGTACGTGCAAGAGTGGAAAGGATGACAAGATGGAGATCTGGCCTGTACTTGCGTTAACGTTCATCCTAGTTGTCTTAGGTATCTTGGAACATGCCCTACACCAACACAACTTAAGGAAGATCCCCATTCGCATCCATGTGAATGGAACTCGGGGGAAATCAACCACAACCAGGCTCATTGCGGGAGTACTCCGTGAAGGCGGTTACGTTGTGGTGGCCAAAACCACAGGCACTGCACCACGTTTAATCTTAGAGGATGGATCGGAAGAACCTATCTTGCGCAGGCGAAAGGCCTCCATCATTGAGCAGGTGCGAATTGTCAGAGAGGCTGCCAAGCGTGAGGCCGATGTCTTGGTAGTGGAGTGTATGGCGGTCCATCCAGAGATGCAGTGGGTGGCAGAGAAGAGAATTCTCCACTCCACAATCGGTGTGATTACCAATGCGAGAGAAGACCACTTGGATGTCATGGGCCCCACACGGGGCCATGTGGCAGAAACATTGGCTCTGGCGATTCCACGTCGCGGTAGGCTCGTTGTGGGTGAGGAAGAGTTTATTGGTTTATTCAAAGAAGAGGCAGAGAAACTGGGAACGGCCACCTATCTAGCCCCAGCTTCCCTTGGAGCTCAAGATCTGGAGCGCTTTCCCTACATGATGTTTCGTGAAAACGTGGCCTGCGCCCTCAAGGTGGGTGAGCTGTTGGCCGTACCGGAAGAGGTGGCCTGGGCGGGGATGCTGAAGGCTACGCCCGATATAGGTTCTACCACAATTTACTCTTTGGAGCATGTGGGAGTTACAATCTACTTCGTCAATGCCCTAGCCGCGAACGATCGTACCTCCACCCTCTTAGTCTGGGACCGCTGGCAGGAACTTGCAGCCCAGCTCGGCCTGGAGAGGGCGCCGGTTGTGGGTTTAATGCACAATCGTTGGGATCGGAGCTTTCGCGTACCGGAGCTCGCTACCCTTGCTACCACTGACTTGCCCCTAAAGATCATGCTCCTCACGGGGGATTTAGTTCCTGTGACGAAGCGACATCTCAGAAAGCATGGGTTTAACCCCAGGGCTATAGGTGTTGTAGAGAAACCGACGCCCCAGAAGGTAACCAGATATCTTTCAAATCATTATCAAGGTGCTGTTGTGTTGTTTGCCTATGGGAATACCCAAGGATTTGGCCAAGAATTGGCTGATTTCTTTCGTAGAAATGGAGTGCAGGTGCCCAATGATCACACAAGCGATGGGGTTAGGTCTAGTTCTTAGTTTTATCTTTACCGAAGTGGTAGGGCTTTCCGCCGGAGGCTTGATCGTCCCTGGTTATCTTGCCATCTACTGGGATAATCCTCCGCGGCTCGGAGCCACCTTGGTCGTGGCTTTGCTCACCTATTTGATCGTACGAATCCTCAGCAGTTTTACCATTCTTTACAGTCGCAGACGATTTATTGCCACCATCCTAATCGGTTTCTTGGTGGGTTGGGGGCTAGATATGGTACTCCTTCGAGCTCCCGCTGGGTACCAAGACGTGCGAGCCATTGGCTTTGTCATCTCTGGCCTCATTGCCAATGACATGGTCAAACAAGGGGTCGTAAATACCGTCCTTAGCATTCTCTTTATCACAACCATGGTCCGCTTGATCATGCTTGGTATCAATTAAAGGGGTGATGGCCATGAAACAGTGGGTGAAACCAGCCATTCCCTTTGGGTTTGTAGCCTTAGCTTGCCTGATTGTCCTTTTTGGTTCGTATCTTGTGCAAGAAACAAAGTGGCAGGAAGAACACCCCAAGTATGAGGAACAAGTCTTAGCCGCTCAAATCATGGAGAAGTCCTTTGCTGTCCTGAGAGACGTTCGGGATGAAGAGGGCTTACCGATTGACGGAGGGTTAGATCCAAACCGCACCGGCCTAATTGGTGAGGAGTTTACCCCCATTACTACCTCCATCGGAAATCTGGAGGCAAAACGAACCAGTACAAGTCCTGCCTTTGCCGCTCTTTTGGTTCGCCTCTTTTATGAGGCTGGTTTAGAGCCAGGCTCCACTGTGGCCATTGGTGCCAGTGGGTCCTTCCCTGGTCTCATCTTGGCGACCTTAAGTGCCTGTGAAGCCATGGATTTAAGACCCCTTTTGTTCTACTCCGTTGGAGCGTCCATGTATGGGGCTAATGTTCCTGAGTTCACCTTTGTGAAGATGCTTCAGGTCTTAAGGGAGAGGGAGGTCTTGCCCTATCACATTCTGGCCGTTTCTCTAGGTGGCAATCAGGATCGGGGTGAAGACATGTATTTTCCTGAATCCCAGGATCTGATGGGGGAAATTGCCACTTCCACCCCAGCACCTCTAATTTTTGCCCCCAACAATGCTGAGAGTATCAAGGAGAGGTTGGAGTTATACCTTAACTACAATAACCAGTACTTGCCTGATCTTTTTGTCAATATTGGTGGCGCCTCGCCCAATATGGGGAATACCAATGCTTCCTTACAGATTCCAAACGGGCTGGTTAAAACCATCAGACTGACTTCAGATAGTCCAGAACGGGGTCTAATGTTTGAGTATCTTGAGCTGGGAGTCCCCATCATTCATCTTCTGAACATCCGAGATTTAGCCCTTAAGTCAGGTATAGCTATTGACCCCATACCTTTTCCCGAGATTGGGAGTGAGGAAGTCTATTATGTTACCAAGCATAATCTTTGGCTGATCTGGGGTACAGTCTTGGCAGCCCTTGGTGTCTTAGTTCTAGGTAAGTTTGTCATTTACCAGAAGGAAAACTTCCTCAAGAAGCGAAAACATTCACAATAAATATTTCACTCCTTGCCTAAAGATATAGTAATGTTATCTAGAAAAGGACTGATGAGCGTGCTGAAGATTCTTGCCTTATCTCTTTGTTTGCTGCTCGCCCCTGTATCTGCTCTCGCCAGTGATTGTCCTTTGCAGCTTGCTGATCCCGTTTTGCTTACTTCTCTAGGGCAAAGTCTAGATGCTCTGATTGTTAAGACCATCTTTGATGAGATGAAAGTCAGGACCGATTTTCTCCCTCTGGCCTCAGCCGACGTCGTGGCCGGCTATGAGCAGGTCATTATCTCGCCGGGCATTAGCTATAAAGGGATTGGGGCCGCGGGAATGACAGTCGAAGCCGAGCTTGAGCGGGCCCGCTCTCTTGTGGATGTTGCAACGGCAAACTCCATTCCCATCATCTTAATGTACTTAGGTGGCTTTCTGCAGGGCGATGCCAAATCGCAACTACTCCTTGAGATTCTCACACCGGAGGCAGACTTAATGATTGTCTATAAGGATTGTGGGGGGCCCATGGAGTATTTTCGGCGGATTGCGGAAGAAAAGGGTATTCCCCTGCATGTCATTGAGAATTTGGGAAATCTGGCGGCAGAATTATCCTGCATAGTTTCCCAGTAGGGAGTGGCGGCGGTGAAAGAATCAGGCATTCCTTTTGTTACAGCAGATCAAGATCCCCCAGGCTCTGTCCAGGTGAATGTTGGTTCGGGGCGGGATAACCACAAGATCGTTTCAGGTCTAATCTTTATCGTCATCGGTTTACTCTTACCCCGGGTGATTCAAGCCCAAATTACAGGTCTCTTGGGAGATTTACAACGGACAATAATTACCTTTGATACGGGCCTGCTTCTTCTTTCCACCACGAAGCTTGTCTTCTTCAACACTCTGCGTCATTCCCCAGTGATTATTGGTACATTTCTCTTTGGTGAAGGCTTGTCCTCAAGGTTCAAGCCAAATAAATTGGTATTCCCACTGACGCTGGTTCTGATTCCCTTACTCTTTCGGGCCATTAGTCTCCTTTATGGCATTCAATTTCTCTTTACCCGATCCAGTTATATCACGGTCTTTGTTGTGCTGGTTCTCTATTTTCTCACCTACCGGATTCGAACCATTGCCATTAAGGTCATGATTATTTTCCTCTTTCTCTTTGGCTTTGACTGGCTCGAAATTGTTCCCGCCTTAGGTCGCTTTGGCTTTGGCGGGGGAGATGTGGCCAGCACGGTTCGGGTTGTCTCTGGGTTTATCCATGCTGATACCATCATAAACTACGTGGGTCTCACGATCTCCTTGATGCTGATCACCAATGCCCTAATCTTAACTCGTGTGGTGGTTGATTATTATAATAAGATGTCCCTTGTGGACAAGCTCCGGAAAATTGAGTTTGAAGCGTTACGTTCCAGGTCCTTTCAAGAAATGAAGCATCTTGTCCATGACCTCAAGACCCCCTTGGTGACCATTCAAGGTTTGAACGAAGTGATTGGCCTCAAGGTGGATGACCCCCAGATCAAGATGTATACCGAGAGAATTTCCAACTCAGTGGAGAAAGTCTCCCTGATGATTACGGAGATCCTCCACGAAAATACCCTCAGACCCGTTCATGTGAAAGACATCATCGGTTTTTTGAAGATTCATCTGTCCCTAGAAGAGCTCCAGGCACGAGTCTTCATTGACTCCCAAACCGATGCCTTAATCTATGCCAATAAACACTTGCTCGCTCGCGCTTTGATTAATATCATTGATAATGGTCTGCAAGCTACAGAAGCTTCAGGTGGACATGTCCACATTCAGGCCAAGGAGGAAGATGGTAGAGTTGTTTTCCAAATCAGAGATAACGGATATGGCATCTCCCGGGACTCCCTGGATAAAATCTGGGAACTAGGCTATTCCAACGGCAGGAGTACTGGGCTGGGACTGAATTTCGTCAGGAAGGTGGTCCATGACCATCATGGAACCATTGAAATCACCAGCCAAGTGGGTGTGGGAACAACGGTGCAAATAGGACTACCAAGGGGTGATGTGGATGACACGTAGAGTGCTCGCAGTGGATGATGATCACGATGTACTATACACCCTCCAAGCCATTAGTGAAGTGGGCGACTTTCATCTTATTCCATGTGATAATGGCCCGGAGGGACTCGGGCTTTTGCGTACCGAGCCCTTTGATCTCATTTTGGTTGATTATTACATGCCTGAGATGAATGGGATGGAGTTTGTGAAGAAGGTCCGGGAGTTTTCCGACGTACCCATCTTGGTGCTTACGGTGGATGAGTCTCTGACCATTGCCCATCAGTTTATGGAAGCGGGGGCAACCGATTTTGCCACCAAGCCCATCCGAGTAGCCGATTTGATCTCACGGATTCATGTACATCTGAGGCTTGCTACAGAGAAGCTGCCCCCTTGGTTCGAAGCAGAAGAGCTTCCCAAGGGAATGAGCGGCGTAACCCTTCAGTTGATTGTAGAATACTTAGAGGGGGCCACAGAACCGGAGAATCTAGATTCCATTTCGGAAGGTACTGGCTTAGCCTACCAAACCGTGCACCGCTATGTGAGCTACCTAGACAAACAGGGAATCGTAGAGGCGGACCTAGTCTATGGCAAGGTGGGTCGACCACTCAAACTTTACTCAAAGAAGCGTTGATGAGGAGCAAACGCTGCATCAAGACCAGGAGGGATTCTTGGTCTTTTCTTTTTTGTAGAGAGAAATAAGAGAGAATATAGGATTGGCTTGTTAAAAAAGGAATTATTAAGTACTTCTGGTTTTCATGGAGTTGGCGTAAAGTCTTGTAAGGACCAAAGGACAAAGTCTACGCACTTATTTGATCGAGATTAGAGAGGAGGCAGGGTGGTTACAGGCAGTTCAATTG
>JAAYOK010000253.1 GCA_012520355.1 Bacillota bacterium
ACTCGGTTCAACGTCATTCCCCAAGAAGTGGTCGTGGAAGGAACAGTTCGCACTTGCCGTGAGGAGGATCAGGAGAGGATGATCGACAATCTCCATCAGGCCTTTGCCGCGGGAGCCAGCCTCCACGGGGGAGAGTATGTGCTGGAGTACCAGAAGGGTGTTCCGGCGGTGATCAATGACTCTGCGGTGGTGGATGAACTGGGCAGTGCCTTTGCTACGAAGATCTCCGAAACCCCGGTTATTCAGGAAGGCTTAGCAAGTCTGATAGGTGAGGACGTTGCCTACTATCTGCAAATGGTACCAGGTGCCTTGCTTCTCGTGGGATCCGGACAGGAAGGCTTCATTCCTGAGCTGCACCATCCAGGCTTTTTGGTGCCAAACAAGACCTTGGAGACAGGATACAAAGCCTTAACCAGCATTATGGAGATGTATTTATCATGAGCGGGCTCGAAGCTTTGCGCAAACCGCCAAGACTAAAGAGAGGGGATCGCATCGCCACCGTGAGTCTCTCCTGGGGTGGTGCGGGAGATGCAGACCTTCTCTGGCGGTACCAACAGGGAAAACGTCGTCTAGAAGAGCAGTTTGGCCTTGAGGTGGTGGAGATGCCCCATACTCTAAAGGGAGCCAAGTTTGTCTACGAGCATCCCGAAAAGCGGGCTGAAGACTTGATGGCAGCCTTTGCCGACTCTTCCATCAAGGGGATCTTTGCCTGCATTGGTGGTGATGACAGCGTTAGGATGCTTCCCTATATTGACTTTGGGGTGATTCGCGATAACCCGAAGGTGTTCTTGGGCTATTCGGATTCTACCATCACCCACCTGATTTGTTTGAAAGCAGGTCTGTCTTCCTTCTATGGGCCATCCGTTCTCGCGGAGTTCGCCGAGAATGTGGCTATGCATTCCTACACAGCCCACTGGGTCGAGAAGGTTCTCTTTCAAGCAGAACCCATTGGTCAGGTCCATGCCCCAGAAGGCTGGACAAGCGAGTACTTGCCTTGGCTCGAGGAAAACAAGGATCAGGCAAGGCAGATGATAACGCATCCGGGATATGTGATGCTTCAGGGGCGCGACGTCGTTCAAGGTCGACTGATTGGAGGTTGTGTTGAGGTCTTGGAAATGGCCAAAGAGACAGAATTGTGGCCAGATCCTAGCGCCTGGAACAACGCTATTCTCTTTCTCGAGACATCGGAAGACAAGCCTAGTCCCAGGTATTTGGAATACTGGCTCCGCAATTATGGAACCCAAGGGATCCTGCAAAGACTGCAGGGATTGATTGTGGGGAAACCCTATGATAATCAGTATTATCACGAGTATCAGACGTCGATACGGAGAATTCTCGCAGAGGTGGATCGAGAGGATCTACCCGTTCTATACAATGTGAGTTTTGGGCACACCGCCCCCATGACTACCTTACCCATGGGAGCCCTGGCGGAGATCGATGGCCAGACAGCGTCGTTCAGCATTTTGGAAAGTGGTGTAGTCTAGACTACATGAAAAAGAATCGCCCGGTTGTTACGCCGGGCGGTTTTCTACATCTCACTTCTTGTACCCTTCTAGAGCCTGTGCAAGTCGCTTCATGGCCTCTTCTAAAAGACTTCTAGGACAACCAATATTCATACGCAGGTAACCTGCACCGCTTTCGCCAAAGGCGGAGCCATCATTCAAGGCCAGTCTAGCTTTCTCCACAAAAAACTGATTCAACTCTTCAGAAGGCAGACCAAGTTCACGGCAGTCGAGCCAGAGTACAAAGGTTCCTTCAGGCTTCACCACTTTGATCTTAGGCGCTATCTTGGCGAGTTCCCTTTGGACATAGGAAGCGTTTTCGTCTAAATAGTCCAGGAGTTCATCGAGCCAAGGGCCTCCATAGCGATAGGCAGCCTCAGCAGCAATTGGGGCGAACACATTGGAATGCGCATTTCCCAGGCGCTGCACTTGGCTAGCGAACTTTTCTCTAAGCGTCTCCTTGGGTATAATCACATTCGATAAATAGAAGCCAGCGAGATTAAAGGTCTTGCTCGGAGCCATAAAGGTGATGACCCGATCAGCAATTTCTGGGGAGAGACTCGCCAGAGGAATGTGTTGATTGCCTGGGAAGACTAAGTCGGCCCAGATTTCGTCGGAGAGGACAGTCACATCGTATTTCGTGGCCAGCTCTCCAAGGGCGAGAAGTTCATCGCGACTCCAAACTCGACCCACTGGGTTATGGGGGCTACAGAGGATCATAACTTTGACTCCCGAGCGGAAAATCTCCTCGAGTTCCACTAGATCCATGGTATACCGACCGTCTTTTTCGATCAGCTTGTTTTCGACCACGATCCGATCGTTTTGGTCACCTAAGGAAAAAAACGGAGGATAGACCGGTGGCTGAATAACGATGCGATCGCCAGGTTCTGTCAGGGCCAAAATCGCGGTAGCAAGGCCCACCACGACACCAGGACTATAACTCAGCCAGTTCGGATCGACGGCCCAGTTGTGGCGGGTTTTCAGCCAGTCCATCACAGCTTCGTCAAGGCTTTGAGGCTTAATCTCATAACCGAAGACCCCGTGGTCTGCCCTAGCTTTGATAGCCTCTATGACTGGCTCAGGGGCCGTAAAATCCATGTCAGCCACCCATAATGGGAGCAAGTCTTCCCTCCCAAAAACCTCCGCAGTAGCATCCCATTTCACACATTGCGTATTACGCCGATCGATGATCTGGTCGAACCTACAACCCATGGATTTACACCTTCCTTGCCACGCCTGTTTTACGTGCACTTTCGGCCACAGCTTTGGCTACAGCAGGGGCCACCCTGTCATCAAAGGGTGAAGGAATGATACATTCAGGGGTTGGGTTTTCAACGAGATCTGCAATAGCATAGGCTGCCGCGATTTTCATGGCATCATTAATATCTTTAGCCCTCACGTCTAAGGCACCTCTAAAGATTCCTGGGAAACCAAGTACATTATTGATTTGGTTCGGATAGTCAGAACGACCTGTGGCTACAATGGCTGCTCCTGCTTCGTGGGCCAGATCAACAGCGATTTCAGGTTCAGGGTTGGCCAGGGCCATGATAATGGGCTTGTCTGCCATTCCTTTCACCATTTCGGGTGTGACGGTATTGGCAGCAGATACACCAATAAAGACATCGGCTCCCTCCATGGCTTCTTGCAGGCTCATCTTCTTGCCTTCTGGATTTGTGAGCTGGGCTACTTCTTCTTTAATTGCGTTATTGGTTGGGTCGCCTGGGATTAATGGACCTTGGCGCCCGCAGCCCACAACATTCGTGTAGCCATCTTGCAGGAGCAAGCGTACAATGGCCCCGCCTGCTGCACCAATTCCGCTTACTACAATCGAAGCGCTCTTATCTTTGCCCACAACGCGCAAGGCATTGATCAGACCTGCTAGGGTAACAACGGCAGTGCCGTGCTGATCATCGTGGAAAATAAACATGTCTGTTTCTTCCCTCAAACGTTCTTCAATCTCAAAACAGCGAGGGGAGGCAATATCTTCCAAGTTAACGCCGGCGATGGTCGGTTCTAATGCTTTGACGATACGTACAATTTCGTCCACATCTTGGGTAGCGAGGCAGAGGGGGATGGCATTTACATTACCAAACTCCTTAAACAAAACCGCCTTGCCTTCCATCACGGGGAGTGCGGCCGCAGGTCCAATGTTACCCAAACCAAGGACAGCTGACCCGTCGGACACAACGGCGATGGTGTTGCCTTTCCAAGTATAATCCCAAACATTGTTTGGATCCTGGGCAATCATGTTACAAGGTTCTGCCACGCCTGGTGAGTAGGCGAGGGATAGTTCATCCGCCGTTGACACCTTTGCCTTGCTGGTGATTTCAAGTTTGCCGCGCCATTCTTTGTGTTTTTCTAGAGCTCTTTCATAAATGTTCATCTACGTTCCTCCTTGGACAGTACTGATGATTCGTTCTATTGTTCTACCTTCCACACTTGTGAGCAGTTTCCTACAAACTTTGTGAAATAATTACGCCTTTCTTTCCTGCATCTTTCCCTCAGTGTTACTCTGACGCAAAAGGTCCATGATTCGTTGGAGAAAAGCCTGAGCTTTAGCCATATCATCTTCACTTGGCAAGCGATCTCCGTAGAGAATCTCATTGCGCAATTTATGAATGGACTTCAACTTTTCAATATCCGACTCATCGAGGGGGTGATTGTGGTTTGCCTCTCCATTTAGGACATGATTCAAGGTATCGCCGATCACCCTCTCTGAAGCAATCCATTGGCGCATAAAAGACCCTAAGTTCTCTTCGTCCGAAAAGTAGGAGACATACTCGTCTGGGGCTCCGTAGGGGTCAGAGCGTCCGACCTCGATGCGAGCCTCATTGTACGTGGCATAAAGATCAGGGTCCGCCCGCAGGATCTGATCGATAATTTGCTCCGCGAGGGGCTGGGCTTTGGAGTCTAAGTCACACTTCTGCAGAATTGGTTTGAGAGCGGGCACCGAGTTTAAGCCAACTTCCTTAAGAAAATGAAAAAGTACATCAGTTCGGCCGATATAGGGCTCGGAATCATTGCGATGGAAAAGCTTTCGGACATGATCATAGAGATAGGACGAAAGCTCATAGTGGTTAGAAAAAGGCTGTCGCTCCGTATTAATCCTTCGTTTAGCCGCCGTCTGCAGGCGCTCCAAAGCGATTTCACCTGCATGCATCAGGCCATTGAGTTCGTCTAGGATGGCATACTCATCTTGCGAGAGAAAACCCTCCGTCGACTTGTACACTAAATCATGTTCCACCTCTGCCCAGGCATGCATCAGCACCGATCCCACCTGAACTTCAATCACATAGTTGGCCAAATGGCGGTCAATTGGGGCTAAGGTTTCGGGTTTCAGTCGCAAACGGTAGTGACGCCCCACATATCCCAAGAATCGTTTTTGATACGCACCGGGATGCTGCAGGGCTTCGGGAAAATCCTTGACATGATCCACATTGAAGTGGGAGCGAATAAAGTGATCGATTTCCTCTCGATCTCCAGGGAAATATAGGGCGATTCGTACACCAGCTAAGTCCACAATGTCTTCGTAGATTTCGTCGATGGTTTGATAGGCTTTTTCTTGGGCCCTGTTCGCCACCTTGGTGGCGAGACTGTCGATCTTCTTGGCCCTGTAGGTGACCAGGGCCCTCAGGCCCCGTCGTTTTAACGCACTCTCACATTGGCAAGCGCAGGTTTGGGCTAGGTGTTCATAGTGATTAATCTTACTTCTGTAATCGTCGATGAACTCACTTATCAAAGCCATGGCGCTCTCCTATCTTTGAGTAATATTCTCCATGACCAGATTACTCTAGAAGAGATGGATCTGGTACAAAACGGCAATCACACTCAAGCTACTCAGGGCAAAGAGTGTATAGTAGAGTCGTTGTAGGCGATTACCCCTTCGGGTAAAAATCAGGTAAATGAGCGTTAACAAAATTAAACCTGTTAATCCCACCAGAATCTTCGTAAGGATCAAGGCGGCATTAAGGGTGGTTGAAGGTTCTAAAGCAATCGTGGGAACCCCTAACGTGGGATGCAAGGTGCTAACCACATCCACAAGCAGGATCATAATTGTCACAAAGAGCAGGAAAAACAGGACACCAAGCACCTTAGGCGCGACAAAACTGCTCCGCCTTACTTGGGGTCTGAAGATACTTCTAATCCACCCTAGTATTGTGACGAGCATAATTAGAACCGAAACGACCAAGAGACTTAAAAGAAACTTGGGGTTTTGGTGCCATGGAGTGCGTAGCCAAGTGTTGGGTCCACCAAAGAAAATCTTGGTGACCTTACCGTCATCAAAGCTGATGGCCATTTTGTCTGTGCCATTGAGCTCTTGGAATAAATTCGGAGCAATCTCAGCATAACGGGTTGTGGTGCCGCTGATCTGGACATTCAAGTAACCATGGGAGTCAACCTTGAGGTACATAGGCTGCAAGAGGCGGAGCACCGACTCTACGCTGGTAAAATTGCTCCGGGCGGAATGAAAAGTCCCTTGATAATTTGCTTCGGTACCAGAAGCAATTGCGCGAAAAACGGGTTTTTCCATGTTTTCAGCCGGGAAATACCGATCCATGAATCCCTGGAACAAAGCACGGCGGGCAGATTCACCTAAAGCCGAGTTATAGGCAACGTAAAAACCCACATTTTCTTCTGGTAAGAAGTAGAGTCCAGTGGTGAACAGAAGGGTATCGCCCCCATGGGACAAAACCCGGTGCCCATTATAATTCGCTTCAATGAAGCCATAGGTCATGCCAGGGATCTCAGGATGACCTGAGAATTGCTGCTTTTGCATGGTCTGGGCCGTTTCTTGACTAAGAATCGCAGAAACTGGGATGTTAGCCTCTTCCTCAACTTCCCCTTCCTCTGCTTCAGTTGCTACTTCCGCTTCTTCGGTGCCCTCCAGATCTTCGACGAACTGGCTTGGTTGGGCCAGATCAAGGTGGGCTAGGATCAGGCGGGCCATATCATGGGTTGTACTACTTAAGGCGCCAGCCGGGTAGGATTGTACATACTCGAATCCCCCTGGTACAAAGCGCCCATCTTCAAAGCGATATCCTTCACTCATCTGGGCGGCCAAATGGGCCGGTAAAGGTTGCTCGAAGGTTGAGGAGTGCATGCCTAAGGGTTCGAGAATCTGTTCTCTGGCGTATTCACTAAAGCTCTGCCCACTCACGAGTTCCACAATGTAGGCGGCAAGAGTGGTTCCGTAATTGGAATAGGCCATGACCGAACCAGGCTGAAAAACCCGGCTGGGCAGATGTTCTTTCACATAGACGCCAAGTGGTTGCATCTGTTCCGAGGTGGAGACAAAGAGTTCTATCACTTTTTCTTCAAACCCGGCGGTATGCGTGAGCAAGTGGTGTAAGGTGATGGGAGGAGCCTCTCTACCCCCGATTTTCGACGGAATCGGGAAATCGAGGTAGGTATTGATGTCGGCATAAAGATCCAAACGTCCCTCTTCGACTAATTGCATCACTGCAGTCCAAACCAGAATTTTGGAGTTGGAACCAGGGCGATGTAAGGTTGTCTCAGGGTCCATTGCTATCTGCTTGTCAAGATCGGCCATACCATAGCCTTTGCTAAAGACAATGGACCCATTTTGCACTAGAGCCACAGTTGCCCCAGGTAG
>JAAYOK010000254.1 GCA_012520355.1 Bacillota bacterium
CTGACAGGTGGATTATAGCGTTCACTAAACAGGGCGGTAAACTTCGCTTCGGGCGATTCTTCGACCGCTTTTTGCAGTTCCTCCAGTTCTTGCAGGCTCAAGGCTGGAGGTTTATCACAGAGCACGCTGATTCCGGCGCGCAAAGCATGGGTGCAAATTGCCACACGCTGGGAGTGAATGTCAAAACAGGCGATCACATCGGGTTCTGCTACCGCAATCATTTCCTCTAGACTGGCAAAACCAGGCATTCCATATTGCTTTTCTAGGGAGTTTCTAATACTTTGATCCCGTTCAAAGACACCCACCAGCTCCGCGGCGTTGGTTTGCCTGATATAGTCCAGCAGATGGTGCAGATGAAAATGCCGGGCACCAGCTATGGCTAACTTCATGGGAACACCCCTCGTCCAATTTTGTCCGTATATAGTCCCTAATTGCCAACAGCCCTACGTTTACAACTCGGGACTGGGACGATTTTGCGTCTCTATATAGTCCGTAAATTTACGGAAAATACACCGGGAATCCCGTCCCGATGTGTTGAATGCTTGTCACTTATTTCACGTATTCTCTGTGGAAGGATTATTTCCTTCTTAAAAATGAGAAATCGTTGAAAAATATGCAACCACCCCGATCCATGATCGGGATGGTTGATCTCTAGCTCTACCTACTCTTGTTTCTGCTGAAATTCGTATTCGTCACGGATCTCCTCGCGTTTACCTGCTATGGAATGCCTGCGACGGCGGTTCTTGTCTCTGATGGCTTCCTTTTGGTCCTCTGGAAGGTCCCTGTGGAGCATATCATGCGAAGCTTCAAGATTTTCGATTGTGTTGACCACTTGTTCCCTGAGTTTATCCACATTGTCCCGGCGGTTGTCCGGTTTAGGTCCCCTAGGCATTACTCAACTCCTTTCCTCACTGAACGCTATTTCAGTTTTAGGATAACCCCTGAGCACTCTTTTATCCTAGCATCTCTACGCAACGTAGCGCGGGTACCCTCACCCTTGCGAAAGCAATTGACTTCACCACAAAAGATTTATACACTGTTGGCGAGACCATACTTAGAAAAATGGATCGATTGCGAAGTATATGGAAGCAACAGAAAAAGGTGGTGTACCTATGAGAAAAAGACCAGAGCAAAAGCAATTCGTAGGACTGGTTATAGTCCTTTTCTTGCTAAGCTGGGTGATGGCAAACCCAGTTTTAGCAGCGGAAAAGCCCGAGATAGCCTTGGTATTAGGTGGAGGTTCAGCCCGGGGCTTTAGCCATATCGGTCTAATTAGGGCCCTAGAAGAACACGGAGTTCCTGTAGATATGATTGTAGGAACGAGTATGGGAAGCATCGTAGCAGGCCTCTACGCGGGAGGTTTCTCCGTGGAGAATATGACGGAACTCATTACGAAGCTCGAGTTTGCCACACTCCTCGACATTCCCATGCCCATGGGGGGCGGAATTGTTGATACCACAGGAATCGAGCATTACCTGAATGTTCTCCTGGGAGGCAGAACCTTTGCTGAAATGGAGATCCCCTACCGGGCAGTGGTGGTCCATCTGGCCACTGGGAAAGAACATGCTTTAGGTGATGGGTCCGTCAGCAAGGCCATTCAAGCGAGCATGTCAATTCCAGGGATGTTCGTTCCTGTGGAAATTGATGGGGAGTATTACGTGGACGGCGGCTTGAAGAATCAAGTACCCGCCAATGTGGCAGCCGACCTAGGTGCTGATGTGATCATTGCGGTATCCCTAGAGCAAGACCATGCCGATCCGAATTATCGGCGGATCAGTGATAATTTGCGCATGTCACTCACGGCCATGATCGAAGGCTATAATGTGTTTAACACGGCCATGGCCGATGTGTTAATCGTGCCCGATGTGGGCTTGGATTCCTCCA
>JAAYOK010000255.1 GCA_012520355.1 Bacillota bacterium
GGTCTTTGTTGTTGATAGGAATGGCCAAGCCTTAGTGGGTGAAGCGGGGGAGCTATTTCAAATCCTCTCCACCACCGTGTCTGAACCGAAAGGTATTCTCTACACACATCTAGGCGGCGAAGAAGGCTATCTAAAGTGGGAAACCGTGGGGGACTCAGGCGTCGTCATCGCACTTTTTGCTCCTCTTACGGATTTTGTTGACTATGGCATGCTCATCGCGCAGGTTTTTGGAACCATGCTAGCTTCGTTTGCCCTCTTAGGCTTTGTGCTTATTGCCTTTCAGCGACGCTATATAACCCAACCCATGCGCCAGTTCGATCAGGATATCATGGCTATCTCCTTAGAGCGGGATGCAAGTTATCGCCTTCCGCACCGCAAGAATAGTCCTTTTGAGCACCTAAGACTCGTGATCAATGCCAGCCTTGATTCCATGCAAGAGTATCTGGAACTAATCGCGCAACAGCAAGAAGAGCTCACTGCAGCCTATGGCCAGCTTGTTGCGGGAGAGAGTCAGCTGCAAGAACAGTATGAGGCGATAAAGGAAGACGAGGAGCGAATTCAACATCTCGCAGATCACGACGTCCTAACCGGTCTTGCTAATCGCCGCAAGTTTGAAGCAGATCTAGAAGAGTATCTAGAGACGGGACAAACAGGGGCTGTTTTGCTCTTTGACTTGGATAACTTCAAGAGCATCAACGATACCCTCGGACATGTCTATGGTGACACAGTCCTTCGTTATCTAGCTCAACTGTTAGAACGTAGTCTGGTGCCTCAGGCCACCGCCTACCGGTTTGGCGGTGATGAGTTCCTTGTGATCCTAGACGATGTGGTGGAGACTACCACACTTCGGGGGATGATTGATCGTCTTCTGCAGGCTTTGCGTCATGTTCCTGCCATTGAAGGGCGGAAAAACCGGATTACAGCATGTGTTGGGGCGGTTCGCTATCCCCATGATGGTACCAGTATCGAGCAGCTCTTGAGTAAAGCCGATATCGCCCTTTACAAAGCCAAACAGCAAGGTCGAGGCCGCTACGTACTTTTTGAGCCAAGTATGTATGGGGATTTTGCCGAACAAGTCCAGATTCAGTTTTTGCTTAGGGAAGCGGTTAAGACAAATGGTTTTCACCTCGTGTATCAACCGGTGGTGGATGCTGTGTATGGTGAGATTACCTATCTCGAAGCTTTGATTCGTTTACAGGGTCATGTTTTGTCACCTTCCGTCTTTATTGCAGTGGCCGAAGAATCAGATTTGATTCAACCCATTGGTCGCTGGGTGATTAAAGAGGTCGTCCGGCAGCTGGCGGCATGGCAGGCAAAGGGCCTTGTGGTCAAGCCCATCTCCCTGAATCTTTCGCCCAAACAGTTCTATGATGGAGGTTTAATTGAGTATCTCAAGCGGCAGCTTGAGAGATCCCACATTGCTCCCAATCTGATTCAGCTGGAAATAACTGAGACCGTCCTCATCGATAGCGCTCTGGAGGCAGAACGGGTGATTGAAACCTTTAGAAACCTTGGTATTAAGGTGGCTTTGGATGACTTTGGCACAGGTTACCTCTCGCTGAAATATCTCAGCCAGATGCCGGTGGACTGCATTAAGCTGGATCGCAGCATGATTCAAGGATTACCAGAAACCTTGCCCGTCATTGAGGGATTAATCAGTATTGCCCATGGTCTCGGGCTTCAAGTTGTGGCCGAAGGCATTGAAAACGTGGAAGAAGCTCGTCAGATGAGGAAGGTAGGTTGCGATTACCTCCAAGGTTACCTCTTTAGCAAACCTTGTGGGGCGGATTGTGTGGAACGAATGTTGGAAGGTAGTTTCCGAGTACCTAAACTAGATGGGAGTGATTTGATGAGTATTCGTGCTGTAAAGAGAATTGTCAAGGGACAAGCGGCAGTGGATGGGGCAGGAGTGAAGCTGGTGAGGGTCTTTGGTCGGGATGATACGTCCGACTTTGATCCATTTTTGATGTTGGATGCCTTTGATTCTACGGATCCAGAGGATTACATCAAAGGTTTTCCCTGGCATCCTCATCGGGGCATTGAAACGGTCACGTACTTGATTCAGGGTGAGATTGAACACGGCGATAGTCTCGGTAACAGGGGGACGATTTATGACGGAGAATGCCAGTGGATGACTGCAGGTTCGGGCATCATCCACCAAGAGATGCCTCAACCCAAGGACCAAATCCTCGGTTGTCAGCTGTGGCTCAACCTACCTCGCGAAGCGAAGATGACGGAACCGGCCTATGGCGATATTAAAGCCGAAGATGTCCCCTGTGTGGAAGAAGATGGGGCCAAAATTCGGGTGGTAGCCGGTCAGTATCTAGATACCGCAGGTGCTTTCCAGGGACGCTATGTTCCTGCCCAGTATTTTGATGTGGAAGTGGAAGCGAATCAAGAGTGGTCAGTGAAAACGGATGCTGAGGAAACACTTTTTATCTATATCTTCCGTGGTCAAGGCCAATTTGACCCCACTGGCAACCAGTGGATCGAACAAAAACAAGTCGTCTTGTTTGAGCTAGGAGAAACATTCTGGGTGAAGGCTGGACCAGAAGGTATCCGCTTTGTCTTGCTCGCGGCCAAGCCGCTCAGGGAGCCCATCGCCTGGGGTGGACCCATTGTCATGAACACGAGGGAAGAACTTCAGCTGGCCTTTGAAGAATTTAGAAACAACACGTTTATTAAGTAGACTAAAGTCAACCGAAAGTCAGCCTAAAGGGCGGTTGTGTCATGAGGAAATTCACTCGGAATATCTATCTACTAGGAATTATCTTCGCCATCGTTGCAGGGATCAACATGTATGCCGGGTTGATGAATCTCGATGCGCCTTTTCGTCGCGAAGAAGAAAGGCAAATGGAAGCTAAGTTAGCTTATGTTCTGGGGGAGCTCACTTCGGTATTTTCCCAAGGGGAACAAGTGCTCCGCACGATTGGCTACGCCATGGGTATGCACTCTGAGGCAGATCGAATTGGATCACTGGTAGAGGGGCTTCCCCAGTATACCATCTCTGTGGCGGTCCCGGGGGACGATACCTTTGACTCATGGTACTCAGCTACTGAGGATCAAGACGCTCTAGCCTATACTGTGCATTCCCTGGATCCCCTAGTGATCACCGGATCGCGACCCGTCTATGGGACCCAAGGAGAGATGGTGGCGGTGATCGCGGTGGAGCTACTCCTTGACGAACTCTTGAGCACAGTGGGAGAAACACTAGACGGTGAGTTTGGTGTTCTAATTCTGAGCGATGATGTTGTTTTGGTGAGTGACCTGGACGAAACGGTACTCGAGGCAGTCTCCTTTCAGCAACCTCGAGGGAGGATTTCCCTGGAGGTTGCCGGTGTTCTAGGTGATCTTGGTTGGGAGAGGGTTGGCGAATCTGCCCTTACGGTCGCAGCCTTTCTGGCACGTGGTGGTGTATCGGGTTTTTCAGGTCAAAACCAAGTGGCTATCGCCGTAGTTATCGTATCCTTAGTCTTGGGAACAGGGGTGGTGTTTTGGTTTTTGCGCATCCACCTGGTCAAGCCCATGCGGGACCTAGGCTATGATTTGATGGCCATTTCCCTTGATCGCGATGCAAGTTATCGCTTGCCGCCAGGGAAGAATCACTCCCTGGGAATCTTTCGCCAAACTCTCAACGTCAGCTTGCACAAAGCTCAAGAGCATTATGAGCATATGCGTCGTCAGCAAGTGGAACTGGAGGAGGCTTATAACAAACTCAAAACCCATGAGCAAACCTTGCAGGAGCAGTACATCCAGTTGAGGGAGAACAAGGAAAAGATCCGGATTTTGGCAGAACTCGACGATTTAACTTCGTTGCCCAATCGTCGCCGGTTCCAAGTGGACTTACAAGATGCTCTAGAGAGCGGTCTGTCTGGTGCAGTGATCTTGCTCGATCTCGACAACTTCCAAGAAATCAATGATACTTTGGGCCACCGCCTTGGTGATTACGTACTTTGTTCTGTGGCCGACCTTCTGAAAGAAGAACTTCCACCCCAGGCTGAAGTCTATCGCTTTGGCGGTGATGAATTCGCTATTATCACCCATTTTCCAGTTTCAGCCGAAGGTCTAGCCCTTAATGTGGGGCGGATCACCCAAAGACTACAAGAAATCACAGCCCAGGAAGGAATTCCCTTAGGCCTTACCTCTAGTCTTGGTGTGGTTCGCTATCCTCTCCATGGCAGAACTGTGGAGGAACTACTAGTTAAAGTTGACGTGGCCCTCCACCATGTGAAAAGACAAGGCAAAAATCACTTGGCCTTCTTCCAAGAAAACATGGCCGAAGTGTTCAATGAACGGGTTTGGATTGAGGGGGTTTTGACCGAGGCTGTACAAAATGGGGCCTTTTCCATGGTGTATCAACCCATCATCGCCACCGATACGGGAAGCATCGCTTGTTTCGAGGCCTTTGTTCGCCTCAAAAACCACTCCCTCCCCCCAAGTGTCTTTATTCCCATTGCGGAGGAAGTGGATTTGAACATACCCATTGGCTCCTGGGTGATCAAGGAGGTTATGCAGCAAATTGCTACTTGGCAGGCTGAAGGAAAGAAGGTCAAACCCGTTTCGGTGAACCTGTCTGTCAAGCAATTTCACGATCCAAATTTGATCGAATTGATTCGTGAACAGCTCCAGGAGACAGGCATCGATAGTTCTTTATTTGAAGTAGAGTTCCCCGAAGAAGTCCTTTTGAATCAGGCTGAAAAGGCTCTGGAGACGATGAATATTCTTAAGAGCTTAGGAATTTCCCTCTCCTTAGATGATTATGGCTCAGGCTATTCGTTTATTGATTACATGATTCAGATGCCCATCGATTACTTGAAGGTGCATGCAACCTTCACCGAGACAATTCATAACAATCCTGAGGTGATGGAGGGCTTAGTGGGCATCGCCAATGGCTTGGGAATGGAAATTGTGGCCGTAGAAGTGGACACCTTGGAACAGGCCCGGAGGCTCAGTCAGGTGGGTTGCCATTACCTCCAAGGTTATCTGCTGAGTCCTCCTTTATCGAGTCTCCAAGCGGGGACTTTGCTTTCCGCTGAGAACACAGACTACCTAGCGTTTCTGGCAAGAGAAAAGGAGAGCCATGAAGCTCCCCTTGATATGGGCTAGAACCAAAACTCCAAATTCACGGTGGCACTCACTTCCACATCTCCAGGGCTGATGGTGGTTCCACTGAACCCATCTGCTCTGAGGGCCATGGTGTTCATCATGGGTGCATAGGAACTGTAGCTTTCACTTAGGCTGGAAAGACCGCCTAAGGTCAACCCCGCGCTCTTGGCCATGACATCCGCCTTGGCTAGACCCTGCTTTATTGCGCTTTGCAGTGCTTGCAACTGCATCTCCTGCTTGTCTTGAATGTCAAACCGCACGCCTTGGATTTGGTTGGCCCCCGCTTGGACCGCAGCATCAATGATCTGACCCACGCCTTCTAAGTCCGTGGTGGTGATATTGATGCGATTCTGGACATGGTAGGTCGTGGCTGTGATTTCATCGCTCTGACCTCGATTATAGACCTGGGTGGAACTATAGATGTTATACCCGCTGGTAGACAGGTCTTTATCCGCTAGGCCTAACGCTTTCAAGGCCGCAAACACGCTTGCCATGCGATTTGCATTCTCCTGAGCCGCGGTTTCGGCAGAAGGATCCTTGGTTTCCACTCCGATGGTAATGTAAGCTACATCTGGTGCACCTACAACAACTGCTTCTCCGGTAACTGTAAGACGCCCAGCTTGAGACGATTGGGCCTGGGCCGTGACTCCTGTCAACAGACTGAGAATGACAAGGGTGAGAACTCCGGTTTTTAGATATGATGTACGCATAACACTCTTCCTTTCTTTTCTGTGTTTGTGGATGCCTTCACCTTATATATCCTTCGACGGAGGCAAAAGTTTAGTGGAAAGACAAAAAAAGTAGAACTTTGTTCTAAACCATTGTAAGACAGGGGACAAGTTGATACCATACAGTAGAGGGAGGTGCGGAAATGTCCATTGAGACGCGCAAAGAGTTCATTATCCAGGTTTCGTTTTTTGCCTTGCTTGCAGTCATCTATTATCTGGTAGTCAAGTACTTGCTGGGCCTGATCACTCCATTTGTGATCGGATTCTTGGTTGCAGCTATGCTCCACAAGGTTATCGTGTTTCTCTCCGGTCGCCTCCATTTTCCAAAGAAACTAGCTGCAGTAATTTGTGTGTTCTTGTTTTACGTGGTGATTGGGGTTCTCCTCTTTTGGCTGGGAGTAGGCATCATCACCTGGGTGAGGGATGTTGTGGAACGGCTTCCCATCATTTACACCACGGAAATTGAACCCTTGATTATGCAGAGTTTTCATTCAGTTGAAGGCATAATGGCCAGATTTGATCTGAGTTTGGTTCAACTCTTAGAGGACTTTCATGTTTCCCTCTCCCAATCTCTAGGGAAGATCGTTTCGGAGATGTCTTCTGTAGCTATCTCCGGTATCACATCAACCGTATCTTCCGTTCCCAGGCTCTTCTTTATTGTGGTACTGGCGATCATCTCATCGGTCTTCTTTGCCTTGGACTATGGGATTATTTTGGACTACCTTGCCAACTTGGTGCCTGCAAAGCGCAGGGGCGTTGTTGATGAGGTCAAGGTTTTGATTGGAGAGATTGGTGTCAAGTATGTCAAGGCCTATGCTCTTTTGATGCTGATTACCTTTGTGGAGCTGTCCGTAGGCTTATCCATCTTACGCGTTCCCGGTGCTTTGATCATCGCTGCCCTAATTGCCATGGTGGACATCTTGCCTGTGCTTGGTACAGGCGGTATTCTCATACCCTGGGCCTTGTTTCACCTGGTGAAGGGGAATTTATCCCTGGGTCTTGGTCTGCTTATCTTGTATGTCTTCGTAACAGTGGTGAGGCAGATCTTGGAACCGAAAGTAGTGGGCCAACAGATAGGGTTACACCCCATCGTCATTCTCTTATGTATGTATGTTGGTTTGCGCCTTTTTGGTTTTGTTGGACTTTTCGTCCTACCCTTTACAATTTTAGTTTTGAGGTATCTGTATGATCAGAGATCGTTGGAGTGATAAACGCTACCATACCCTAGATTGGGAACTCAAAAGCACCTTTGGAGAAAAGGTGATTAAACTATCCTTGAATGGGGGCTTTACTTGTCCTAACCGAGATGGCACTTTAGATACTCGGGGCTGTATCTTTTGCGGTGAGGAGGGTGCAGGGGACTTTGCTGGTTCTTCTGAGCTCTCGTTACGGGATCAAGTTCAGCAGCAAAAAGCGTTCCTGGCCACCAAGTGGCCGAAGGCAAAATACATTGCTTACTTTCAGAGTTTCACCAATACCTATGCGCCCGCTCCTCAGTTGGACGCCTATTATAGGGAGGCCCTGGCAGGGGAAGATATGGTAGGACTAGCTCTTGCCACTAGACCCGATTGTCTGCCCAGAGATGTCCTGGACCTATTGGAGCAGTATGCCGAGGAGACATATCTTTGGGTTGAGCTGGGATTACAGACAATTCATCCAGCCTCGGCTGCCCTAATTCGGAGGGGTTTTGATCTCGATTGTTTCCAAACGAGTGTTCAGGAGCTGAGAAGGCGGGGTATTCGCACTGTGGTTCACCTGATCTTTGGACTTCCTGGTGAGACCAGAGAGGACTGCCTGGAAACCGTTGGCTTCGTGGCACGATCTGGCGTCTGGGGAGTCAAGATTCACTTACTGCATGTTCAAAGGGATACCGACCTTTATGAGGTCTATCAAGCAAGTCCCTTTCCCCTTTTAGAACGGGAGGAATACATTGATCTGGTTTGCGATGCCTTAGAGCTCTTACCTCCAGAGGTTGTCATCCATCGTCTTACGGGTGATGGAAATAAGAAGCTCCTTGAGGCTCCCAGGTGGAGTCTGGATAAGCTCAGGGTTTTATCTGGAATTGATCGGGAGCTCCGGATGCGAGAGAGCTGGCAAGGAAAAAACTCCCGGTCCTAAAGACTGGGAGTTTTGTGGTGAGTTAGGCCTTACTCTTAGAGAATTTCGCCAACAGTCTTAGCGACGGATTCTGGGGTAATGTCGTCTTCCACCAGGGTTGCTACCACTTCGCCATGTTTGAAGAAGACGATGGTGGGATTCGTGGTTACACCATAGCGCTTAGCGACTCTTTGGTTACGATAGGTGTCCATCTTAACGAGTTTAAGCTGACCAGAAAAGCCCTCGAGGGTGGTCTCAATCATGGGGGCCATTTCCACAGCCTTTTCCACCATGGGTGACCAGAATGTCACCGCTACAGGGAGCGCTTCTTCTAAGACAGAGTTCTTAAATCCTTCTTCTTCCACCATGTACTTCTCAGCAGCGAAAGCAGCAATGGCGCCATCGCTAGCTGCGGTCACCACTTGGCGTAGATACTTGACCCTGGCGTCGCCCACACCATAGACTCCATCTATGTTTGTTTCCATTTGTTCATTGGTAATGATATAACCCCGGTCATCCAGTTCGAGGCCGGAGTTCTTTAAAAAGTCTGTCTGGGGGACTGTTCCCACATAAATAAAGACTCCATCGATGGGCATTTCTGTTAGTTCATTGGTCTTAATATTCTTGATGACAACTCCATTGACCAGTGCGTCGCCCTTGATTTCAGCGAGGGTAGAGTTCCAGACCCACTTGATCTTCGGATTCTTGAAAGCTCTTTCTTGGAGCATGGGAGCTGCGTCAAGGATACCCTCATCATGAATCACCACGATGGTTACGCTATTGGCAAACTTGGTGAGATATCCAGCTTCTTCCACTGCCGCATCGCCATTACCTAGAACAATGACATCGAGATCTTCGTAGAAGTCAGCATCGCAGGTTGCACAATAGGAGACGCCTTTACCGGTAAAGGCTGCTTCGCCTGGAATACCCAGCTTGCGGGGGACTGCACCCGGGGAGAGGATAATGGTCTTGCCTGTAAATGTCTCTCCAGCCTTAGTCTGAACCAGCTTGTTCTCCATATCAATGCTCGTTACATCACCACGAATGATTTCAGCACCGAATGATTTGGCATGGTCGGTAAAAGCTTGCATAAGATCTGGCCCGGTTGTACCGCGGGCAAACCCAGGGTAGTTCTCCATGTCTTCTGTGGTGGCAGCTTGGCCTCCTGGTGCTCCCTTTTCAATTAAGAGAGTGCTCAGGCGCGAGCGTGCTCCATAGATGGCTGCAGCTAGACCACCTGGTCCGCCACCAACAATAATAACATCATAAACTTTTTGGGTCATACGATCTTTCCTCCTTTTTTATTGTCATCGTCCGACGTAGACGACTTCCTGCCTGACATCATGTCCATTTAACCATATCACTAATGCAATGGCCTTGGCAATAGTATTTCGGAAGATTTGTTGATGATTTCACGATCTATGAGGATGAATTCCTAATGGGGAGGATTAGGTTTCCCCTTGTCGAATGGGGTCTAAGAAAACACTAGGATAGAGACAATACATTGGAGGTAGGAGACATGATTGATCAGGCTACGAAGATTGCCTTGGCTGCTGGAGTGATTTTGAGGGAAAAACTCGAGGCTGGAGTCAGTATCGAGCATAAAGGTCGCATTGATCTGGTGACGGATGCTGATCGAGCTGCCGAAGCATTTATTGTGCAAGAGCTCAGAAAGGTCTTCCCCAGTCACGGTATCCTCGGGGAAGAAGGGGCCAGGATCGAAGGGACCAGTGACTATCTCTGGGTGATCGATCCCGTTGATGGCACCACGAACTTTGCCCATGGATTTCCCTATTTTTCGGTTTCCCTGGGACTTGTGAAGGGTGATGAAGTGGTCTTAGGGATCGTCCACAATCCCATGAGCCAGGAGTGTTTTGTGGCCGAACGGGGAAGTGGAGCCTTCCTAAATGGCCAGAAGCTCTCCGTCTCTAAGCAAACCACACTGGAGGCGAGTCTTTTAACCACAGGTTTCCCATATGATATTGCGACGACAGACGAAACGAATCTAAAATCCTTCGAGCTTGTCAATAAGGTGTCTCAGGGAGTACGCTGTCTAGGTTCAGCGGCACTTGATTTGTGTCATGTGGCCTCAGGTCGTCTAGAGGGCTTTTGGGAACGTTCTTTGCAGCCTTGGGATATTGCCGCAGGTAGCTTAATTGTGACCGAAGCAGGCGGCCAAGTGACCCGTTGTAACGGAGGAAGCTTTAGCCCCCTCGGACACGAAATATGCGCGACCAATGGCCAGATCCATCAAGAACTCTTGCACCTCTTGGCCATAAAGGGGTGAACCTATGAGAAGCAAGACTCGGAGCTTCGGATCCTCCAGTCGCGCAGGCCATGATTCCTCTACGTTTTATCAACGGCGACTCTATGAAGGGATCGAAGAAACCCCCTTTAGCGAGGGGGATCTGAACACTATCTGTCCTTCGCATCTTAACAAGGTTCATCAAGGGGATGCTCGGAACTTGTCCTTTCTACCCGAAAATTCAGTCCAGCTCATGATCACATCGCCCCCTTACAATGTGGGGAAGGACTACGATGAGGATTTGGCTCAAGACGAGTATCTGGAGCTCATCTATGATGTGATGAAGGAGATCTACCGTATCCTGATCCCTGGGGGACGGGCTTGTATTAATATTGCCAACATTGGGCGCAAACCCTATCTCCCTTTGAATCACATGATCAACCAGATCATGCTTGAACTTGGCTTTTTGATGCGAGGAGAAATCATTTGGAATAAGGGGGCTAGTGCCGGTGCTTCTTGTGCTTGGGGAAGTTGGCAATCGGCGGCAAACCCTGTCTTACGTGATGTACATGAGTATATTCTGGTCTATTCCAAGGGCTCTTTCGGGCGTGCTGATGGACGTAGGGATGGCAAGACGGATACCATTAGCCGGGATGAGTTCTTAGAGTATACGAAGAGCATCTGGACCTTCGGTGCAGAATCAGCGAAAAAGGTCCGTCATCCTGCACCCTTCCCAGTGGAGCTTCCTTACCGCTTAATTCAGCTTTACTCCTACAAAGAGGACATTGTCATCGA
>JAAYOK010000256.1 GCA_012520355.1 Bacillota bacterium
AACATCCAGCGCTGGGCAGACTCGGTTACCCACTGGGTCAACTTGGAGGAAGCTTGGGGCAGAGCATTGTGGGCAGTAAAGAGAAATCCAGGGTGATTCGTTGGGGCGAGTGCTAAAGCAGTGATCAAGGCAGCCTTTAGTCCGTGGGCGTGAACTACATTTGCCTTTTCCTGGCGCAAAAGTCGTCTGAGCTGGTGCGTAGCTCTTAAGTCTTCTTTGGGCCTGAGACCATCCACCAAATCCAAAGAGACAAAGCGCCTTGTCCCAGCCCAATCCTGGAGACTAGGAGGTGCCACAACTACGATCTCCAGATCACCGATTCCCTGCAACAGTTGTTCTAGGTGCTGCAGAATCCCCCCCTCGGCGGGACGAACTACCCACACTATCTTCATACAACAACCCCCTTGTACTCCACTTATTTTGGGCAAAATTAAATAATCAATACCGGGTATGCTACAAGGAGAAAGGAGAGATCTTGTGCGGAGAACGATCTTTATTTTCCTTGTTGTAGTAGGAATTTTGGTACTAGGCGTTCGTTTTCTTGCCAGTGAAAACCCCCCTGGCCTAGAAATGGAACTTGTGGAATACAGTACCCCCAGTTCACCCCTGGCCCAGCTCCAAGGCTCCGTTGATAGTCTGTCCCGGGCAGCCCTGCAAGGGCAGTGGACACAAGCTTCCCTGAAACTGCAGGAGCTTGAAGAGGCCTGGCAGACTCTCTTCCCCAACCAGAACCAACGTCTAGAAACAGAGAAAGAAATTGAGTTCACTATCCAAACCCTCTATTACAATGTCTGGGAGCAAGATCAGCAGGCAGTGTTGGCCACAGCCCATAAGCTCAGCCTACTTTTGGAAGGACTCGTGAGTTAGAAAAGGGAGCCAGCTGAGCTGCTCCCTTGTTCATTTATGATTGTGGGTTTTCCGGATTTTGGCTCTTTTGGCGGTTCATGCGCTTGCTTTGCTGCTGCCGCTCTTGCTTGTGTTGTTCGAGATGGCGATTGGCGAGTTCTTCGGCTGTCTCATAGAAATGATTGGCGTTGACTAATCCGGCCGCTTTCTGGTTCTGCGGTCTATTTTGCTGACGTTTTTTCTTTTTGTCCTGTGACACCGAGTTAGCACCTCCTTCTTCCCTAGTATGGACGAAGGAGTTTTGATTTATAATGGCGAAATTTAGAGGATACGTAACGAAGGAGGCAGCAAAATGAGCATAGCCATCATTGCCAATCCCCTGGCGGGCCGCGGTCGAGGACAAAAGGTTGCACGTTTGGCCAAAGAAATCCTCACAGCACAAAAGGCGGATTTTGAACTACTCTATACCGAATACCCAGGACATGCCATCGAACTTGCAGAAAAGGCTAGTGGTAAGCATCCCACAGTGGTAGCTTTAGGAGGGGATGGCACCATTCGAGAAGTCCTCCAAGGGACGTGGCAGACACCGGCTACCTTAGGCCTGATTCCTGGTGGGACAGGTAATGACTATGCTCGGGGCCTCGGAATTCCCCGCACAACCGAAGACGCCATTCACACCTTACTGAACGGCCAGAAAACCCGCTTTGATGTGGGGCTCCAAAGTGACATCGTCTTTGGTCAAATGGTCTCCATTGGCTTTTCCGCGGACGTTTTGGACTATGTCAATGCTCATCGAGATGGTTTTTGGAAGGGTTCCGCCGCTTTTCTCGCGGCTGTTGCAGCCACCATCCGACACTTGCGTGCCTTCCCAGTGAAGATTAACATCGACGGAAAAGTCATGGAAAAAAACGTGATCGCTTTATTCGCCTTGAATATGCCCTATGGGGGCGGCGGCATGAATTTCTCCCCCGACGCCCGTTACGACAGTGGCCACTTCCACCTGCTCTTCATCGAAGAAATTGGACGACTCAGTTTTTCCCTTACTTTGCCAAAAATCTATTCGGGGAAACATGTCTCCCACCCTGCCGTCCACATTCTGCCAGGGAAAGAGATCAGCGTGGAGAGCGATCTCCGCCCTCTGATGATCGATGGCGATATTTTCGCTCCAGCGCCCTTTCACAGCAAGATTGTACCACAGGCCATGCCTGTTATAGTGCCAAAAACCCCAGCCTAAGCTGGGGTTTTGTCTAGTTCAATTACACGATCCCAAGTTTCTGACCAACCTTGACGAAGGTATCCAGGGCAAACTGTAAATCGTCCCGGGTATGGGCGGCGGTTACAATGGTACGAACCCGGGCCTTACCCCTGGGCACTGTGGGGAATGCCAACGCTTGGGCAAAAACACCTGCCTCAAAGAGATCGTCGGCTAATTGCATCGCCTTCCGCTCATCTCCCACCATAACCGGAATGATGGGTGTGACACTTTCACCCGTATCAAAGCCCAACGAGCGCAGACCTTCGCGGAAAAACTCGGCATTGTCCCAAAGTCTTTCAATGAGTTCTGGCTGTTCAATGAGCATATCCACTGCTTCCATTCCGGCAGCTGTAACTGCAGGGGGAAGAGATGTACTAAAGAGCACGGGCCGGCCCCTTTGTAGCAAGTAGTCGATGAGTTTTTGTGGTCCCGCCACATAGCCACCTAGAACGCCAATGGCCTTGGAAAGCGTACCCACTTGGATGTCTACTTGACCATGGAGATCAAAATGATCCACTGTCCCTCTGCCATTCCGCCCCATCACTCCACTGGCATGGGCATCATCCACCATGACAATAGCGCCAAACTCCTTGGCCAGGGCCACTACTTCCTTCAGGGGAGCCACATCTCCATCCATGGAAAATACACCATCGGTAACCACAATCGTACGGCGACCTTCCGCTTCTTGCAAGGCTGACCGGAGTCCATCCATATCTGCATGGGGATAGACTTTAATCTGGGCACGACTCAGGCGAGAGCCATCAATGATACTAGCATGATTCAGCTCATCACTGATGATCACATCTTCCTTACCCATGATGCAGCTGACGGTACCGGAGTTCGCTGTGAAGCCAGATTGGAAAAGCAAGCAGGCTTCCACATTCTTGAACTTGGCCAGTTTCTGTTCGAACTCCCGATGCAAATCCATTTGTCCAGCAATCGTCCGCACCGCACCAGGACCCACCCCAAGCTCTTTGGTGGCCTTCACAGCCGCCTCGATCAAACGGGGGTGGTTGGCAAGACCGAGATAGTTGTTGGACGATAGATTGACAACAGACTTGCCATCGTAAATCGAACGGGGCTTTTGATCACCTGTGAGGGTGCGAGGTTGACGGTATAGGCCCTGTTCTTTCAGATTCTGCAGTTCCTGTTCGAGAAAGTTCAAAGCATCCATTTATATATCACTCCCATCTGGATAGATAACAACTTTACCACACTGACCCGCTTTCATCAGTTCAAATCCTTCGCCAATTCGCTCCAAGGGCAAACGATGGGTGATCAGTGGAGAAAGATCAAGTCCGCCCTGGAGCAGGGCCTGACCCTGATACCAAGTTTCAAACATTTTGCGTCCATTGATGCCCAAGACGGTAGCACCTTTAAAAACAATGGCTGTGGCTAGATCAATGGTAATTGGTTTGGACGGAATCCCCAAAAGTGAAGCTGTGCCGCCATTGGCTAGACACTTAAACGCATCATTGATGGCAACTTCACTACCTGACATTTCCAAAAGAACATCAATCCCAGAGCCCCTGGTGGCTTTCTCCACTTGGGCGCAAAGGTTCTCGCTTCTCACATCAATGATGCAGTCTGCACCAAACTGGCGAGCAAGCTCTAAGCGATAGGGGCTGACGTCAGAACAGATGATGGTCTTAGCACCTGCTTGACGAGCAATTGGAATGGCAGCTAAACCAATCGGGCCAACCCCTGTAATCAGTACATTGGCCCCCACTAAGTCGCAAGCCAAAGCGGTATGGACTGCGTTACCGTACGGGTCTTGAATCGCTGCAATCTCTGGGTCGATATCATAATCCCAGACCCAAAGGTTTTCGTAGGGAACTGTAACGTACTCCGCAAAACAACCATCACGGTCCACTCCGACAATCTCAACTTTTTCGCAGATATGACCCCTACCGGTGCGGCAGAATCGGCAGATTCCACAAGTAAAGTGGGTTTCTACCGAGACAAAATCACCTTCTTTTACTCCCTTAACACCTTCGCCGAGTTCAACCACATCACCGCAGAACTCATGGCCGAAGATCAGAGGTGGTTTGATGCGATTTTGTGCCCACTGATCCCAAGAATAGATGTGGACATCGGTTCCGCAAATAGCGCTCACCCGTACCTTAACCAGTACTTCTCCTGCCTGCGGTTTGGGTATGGGGGCTTCGATAAACTCAAACCCTGCCGTAGCCGTCTTCTTCGCTACCGCTTTCATCGTCTTCGACATGTAGCTACCCCTCCAAAATAGGAACGTTTTTTTCTTCACGTAGTTCTTCCATTCACATAACGAATTATCCTGCCTTGCCAACAAGGAATTATCGAATGAAAGTCCAAATATACTAAGAAGTTAAAGATGGAGGAAAAATCATGGAGCAATTATGTATCATTGGAGCCGGACCAGGAGGAGCCGATTTACTGAAGACCTTTCTGACCAACCCAAATGTGCGGGTTATTGGTGTGGCAGATCCCAATCCACGCAGTCCAGGCATCATCCTAGCAAAACAACATCGCATTTTCACCACCACAGATTTCCACGACTTAGTTTCCCGACCAGGAAAGAAAATGCTCTTCGATGCCACAGGCGTGCCGTCCGTCGCGGCAGCCCTGGAAAAAGTGGCCGACGAAACCAATATCGTGGTACCGCCTGAAGTAGCCAAACTTGTTTGGGAGATGGTTGAAAGTATAGAAGCAGTCAACCGGGCGTTAATCAATGAGTCAGACACCTTAAGCAGTGCCATCGAGCAGGGGTTAGAACATATCGAGACTCTGAACTTGTCTCACGAACAGTCCATTCATCATACCGTTACGGAAATTCAAGCACTCTCTCAGCTCACCGAAGAAAGCCAGGCCCTAGTTCGGGAGACTGCAACAGTGATGGGGCTGATCAAAAACATGGCAGATCAGACTAGAATGCTCGGGATTAATGCATCCATTGAATCCGCGCGGGCCGGCGAATATGGAAGGGGCTTTGGCGTGGTGGCCGACTCCATCCACAAACTCTCGGCCAATGCTCTGCAATCTGTGAGCACAGTGTCTGAAACCATGGCAGCCATCGCCAAGGCCCTGCAGAATATCGATCAAAGAGTCAGCCGCGTCGTTGAAGAAGTGGAGAAGCTAGAGGCCAATCAGGCCTTGCTCACTCGGGAACTTCACAGTTCCTTAGAAGAAATGATCGAAAGTGCCCAAACACTTTCCAAGATTGCAGGACAGACAAAATAAGCTATGTAGCAAAAAACAACCCCATGCCAGGGGTTGTTCGCTTTTTTCTAGTTTCTATCTGGAGAAAACAAAAAAGCAGCCCTCAGCTGCTTCATAATTCTTAAATGGGGTGAGTAACCGGATTCGAACCGGCGACCTCCAGGGCCACAACCTGGCGCTCTAACCAACTGAGCTATACCCACCGTATTACATGGCGCCCCTGGCAG